>DATDFH010000215.1:0-2935 GCA_036522715.1 Verrucomicrobiia bacterium | reverse complement strand
CGCACCGAGCAGGAGTTCCTCGACGTCGCCTCGCTGGCGAACGAACTTTCGCTGCTGCTCCCCGCCGATGCCGGCAAGGCCATTCGCAAGACGCTCGGCGGACTCAGCGTGCGCGTGATCACCGTCAAGACCCTGCACGAGCAGATGTTCTTCGACAAAACGCAGTTCGTCGTCGAGGCGGGCAAGCCGGTGGAGATTCATTTCCAGAACACCGACGTGATGCCGCATAACTTCGTCATCACCGCGCCCGGTGCTTTGGAGGAAATCGGCAGCGCGGCCGAGAAGATGCAGCCGGTCGCCGACAAACAGGGCCGGCTCTACATCCCCGAATCGCCGAAGGTGCTCCACGCGACGAAGCTGATGAATCCCGACGAGAAGGCCAAGCTGGTCTTCACCGCGCCAAAGAAGGCCGACAGCTATCCCTACGTCTGCACGTTTCCCGGGCACTGGCAGCGGATGCGCGGCGTGATGCTCGTCGTGGACGACCTCGAAGATTACCTGACGAAAAACCCGAACCAGCCCGCGGCGCCGGTCATCACCGAGTGGAAGCTCGACGAGCTTGCGCCGGAACTCGCGAAGCTCGGCGGCGGCCGCAGCTTCGACAAAGGCAAGGAACTCTTCACCAGCGTCGGCTGCATCGCCTGCCACAAGGTCGGCGACACCGGCGTGCTCTACGGTCCCGAACTGACGGGAGTGCTCGCCAAATACAAGGGCGACCCGAAAGCCGTGCTGGCGGAAATCCTCGAACCGTCGAAGACCATCGAGCCGCGCTTCCGCAGTTACAACGTGACGGTGGGCAATGACGATCCGATCACCGGCTTCATCGTGAAGGAGGACGCCGACTCGGTGTGGTTGCAGACCGGCCCGTCGGACGCGCTCATCACGAAGTACGCGAAGAAGGACCTCAAGGCGCGCGAGCCGCAGCAGATGTCGCTGATGCCCGGCGGACTGTTGAACCTGTTGGGCAAGGAACAAATCCTCGACCTCGTGGCCTTCGTCACGTCGGGCGGGAACTCCAAGGCGCAGGCGTTTGCGAAGTAAATGCTGAAAAACTGAGAGGCTGAAAACCAATCTCCTACATGCGCATCCGTTGGCCCATCATCATCCTGCTCGCGCTCGCCGTATCGCTGGTCGCGCAGGCCGCGTGGTATTTCCCGCAAATGCCGGAGCGCATGGCGTCGCACTTCGATGCGTCGGGGGCGCCCAACGGTTGGATGAGCAAGCACCAATTTTTCAGTTTCCTCACCGGTTTGACCGGCGTCCTGATGCTCGTGTTTGTCGGCCTGCCGGTGGTGCTGCCGAAGATTCCGACTTCCCTGATCAATCTGCCGCACAAGGCCTACTGGCTGGCGGCGGAGCGGCGCCAGACAACGCTGCGCTTTTTCGGTGAGTGGTTTCTCTGGCAGGGCTGCGCGATGCTGGCGTTCGTCGCTCTCGTGCAGGAGCTCGTTTACCGGGCGAACCTTGGCGATTCACGTCATCTTGACGGCCGCACGTGGGTCGCGGCGGCGGTGTTCGTGGTCTGGACGCTCGGCGGCGTCGGTCTGCTGTTGGTGAAGTTTCGTCGCGTCCCCTCCGCGCGTCCCGCATGAGCACAAGAATTCTCCTTTGCACTGCGGCGGAAGTCTGGTCTGATTTCTCCACGGTATGACGCTCAAAGAGAAAATCGCCGCCGCCTTCACTGACGTTGCCCAACCCGCCGACGAGGCCATCACGCGCTGCCCGTATCAATGCTTCGAGTGCACCGCGGTCGCGGGTTTCTTCAAGGGCAAGAAGTGGCCGGAGATCACTGCCGCGGACGCGCGGCATTATCACGGCGCGCTCAATGTCTTCACGCCCGAGGCGTTTCATTATTACGTCCCGGCATTCATGTTTGCGTCGCTCGACTCGAACGACCGGCACGACATCATCCCCGATTCGATCCGCTACCACTTCGAGTTTGCGCTCGAACACCGCGAGTATTTCCACATCCGCATGAGCAAGTTCAGCGCGGCGCAGAAGAAGGTCATCACCGAATTCCTCCGCGAGATGGAACGCCGCGGCGCCGGCTCGTCCGAGGAGGCAATTGATTTTCTCAACGAGGAAACGCACCACGCGTAAGCGGCGAGAACCCGCCCGACCCGGTCGGAATCAAAAACCTTGCGAAGGGGACGCCGGCCCGCTTCAGAGGCAGGCGCAGAGGATGAGCAAAAGATGTCGCACCCAGATCCTTCGTCCACAAGTTTTTCTTGGCCTGCCGAAGCATCTCGTTCTACGCGGCGAAGTCCCGCGTGCCGGTGTCGGTGCGAGTTTCCCGCGCGCGGGCTTCAGCACGCTTCAACATCCGCTTGCGTGCGGACCTCAATGCGGCGTGAACGCTGCGCACCGTTCCTTCGGATTCATCGGGCGGCCCGCTGAGGACAGCGGGCCCTGCCTTCGCGGCGGCCTTTTTTTTCGGCATGACACAACGGTAGAAAACGTGCGCGCGCCGGTCAACCTACTGGTACAGCCCGTTGATCACCTCGTTCAGCTTGTCGCGGATCGTGCGGTGGTCATCGGCGGTGGGCGGATCGTTCGGCTCCCAAACGAGCAGGCTGATCGCGTTGATGTTTTTCGCCGTGCCGGCGATGGCGTTGTTCAACTGTTGGGTGGTCACTTCGCCAGGTTCACCCGGCGGGCCTTCCTGTCCGCGCGGAATGCCGAAGCTCAAGTGCACGTTCGTGCCATCGAACGAGCTGGAGACGGTCGCGGCCTCGCCGGGGTCGAGGGTGGTGGTGCTATCGACCACGGCGCTGGCAAGGGGTGGGCCGGTTTCGCCGGTTTCGCCTTTGTCGCCTTTGGGGCCGGCGGGGAGGGCGGCGATTTTGTCGTCGAGGCCGTTCCATTGTCCGCGCAGGCGGAGAGAGGTGAGGTCATCGCCGTATTGGGGCCAGTTTCGGTCAAAGCTCATGGTCTT
>DATDFH010000214.1:0-4350 GCA_036522715.1 Verrucomicrobiia bacterium | reverse complement strand
CTGAGAAAACCGTCGAGTGCCTCAACGAAATCGCGGCCGCGCGCGAAGTCGGTCGGATAAAAGTGCGAGAACTCGAAGATCAGCACGCCGATGTTCCGCCGGATCGATTCGCACGGACCGAGGAACGCGCTGATGAACAGGTCGGCGTTGAGGAAATTTTTGTTCGGCTTGCCCGCGCGCCCGCCGAAACGCGGCAGCCTGGTGAACTTCTTGATCGTGATCTCGTCGGTGACTTTGAACGTGAACTGGAAATCCGCCGGCACCTGCGCGGCGAATCCGCCGAGGTAGCGTTCGTCGGGAAACTTGTAGTAAGCCGCATCGACGCACACGGTTTTGAACACTTCGGCATACTCGGCCAGGCAGTTCTTGTTGAATCGCGTCTCGGCAAACTTGCCGCGATAGACGTAGCGGTCGGGCGTGTAAATCTGCCCGAGCCAGCCGGGATACTTCCACGACGACGTCCCGATGAAGACACCGCGCGCTGCCAGCGAGGCCACGGCTTGTTTGAGTTGTTCGCGATCAATGACGGCCGGACGGTCCACGGCGGAAGTTTCGCGCGTCGGCGGTTTGAAGCAAGCCGTTGCCAGCGCCGCGTCGAACCGGTACAAGACGGCACATGAAATTCATCCGCATCCTTCCCGTCCTCCTGATCGCCCTTTCGACTTTCACCGCCAGCGCCAACACCGCCATCGAGCCCGCGCCGCGCGAAGCCAACTGGGTCAAGCGCCACGACGGATTCGTGGCCGAGGCGAAGAAGGGCGGCATCGACGTGCTGTTCCTCGGCGACTCAATCACCGACGGCTGGCGCAGCAAAGGCAAGGCGGTGTGGGACAAAAACTTCGCACCGCTCAAGGCCGCCAACTTCGGGATCAGCGGCGACCGCACGCAGCACGTGCTCTGGCGGCTCCGGAACGGCGAGAGCGAAGGCTACCGGCCCAAGGCTATTGTGCTGATGATCGGCACAAACAACACCGGCAAGGAACGCGACGGCACGCCGCGCAACACCACGCCCGAGATCGTTGAAGGTGTGGCCGCCGTGGTGAAGGAACTCCGGTACCGCTTCCCGCACGCAAAGATTCTGTTCCTCGCCATCTTCCCGCGCGGCGAAAAGGACTCCGACGCGCGCAAGCAGGTCGCCGAGGTCAATCAATCGCTCGCGAAACTCAACGATGGAAAGCAGGTCGTCTATCTCGACATTGGCGGGAAGTTCCTCGACGCCGACGGCAACCTCCCGAAAGACATCATGCCCGACCTGCTCCATCCGAATGAGAAGGGCTACGAAATCTGGGCCGAAGCGATCAAGGAACCGTTGAACAAGCTGCTGAAGTAAGTGGACGACGACTACGGCCTCGGCCGGTTGCGATATTTTTCGTAGAGCCGCGTGTGGCGCGTTTCGAGGCTGACTTCCTGGCCGGCAATCCACATCCGCTTCACCTTCGAGCGAAGATCGAGGATGTCGCCGTCGGTGGCGAAGAACGTGGCTTCCTTTCCGGCTTCAATCGAACCGAGACGATCGGCGACGCCGAGCATCCTTGCCGGGTTGAGCGTGATCGCGCGCAACGCTTCGGCACGCGGCAGGCCAAACGCCATCGCCTGCGCGGCTTCATACGGCAGGTTGCGGAGATTCGAGGCGCGGCTCTCGGATGAAATCGCGACCAGCACGCCGGCCTGATGGAGAAGCGATGGCGCCCTGAAGTGAGCGTCGTAGGAATCAGTCTGCCGCATCGGCCGCACGAAAACGAATTCGTAGATCACCGGAACCTTCTTCTCCGCGAGCAAGGCAGCGAGCTGCCACGCATCGCGCGCGCCGGCGAGAATGATCCGGTAACCGCGTGCGTCGGCCCACGCTACTGCCGCCTTGATCTGCCGGACCTCGTCCGCATGGACCACAATGGGCGCCGCGCTGCGCACGAACGGCAGCACCGCCTCCCACGCGGGCACTGGAGAATTCGTGGGCGAACGCACGCCGCCGGTGTCGCGAGCCTTCGCGTACGCGCGCGCCTCCTCGAAAAAATCGTCCAACGACTTGAGCTTGCGATCGCGTTCCTTTGCCTGCTCGTCGAGCGATTTCAACTTCGCTTTGTCCTTCACGAGTTCCTTCGGTGTCGTGTTAAGGGTCATCTCGGGCCAATACACGTGCAACGCCGCCGGACCGCGCACCGTCATCTGTTCCCATGTCCAACCGTCGAGCGCGACGACGCCTGACTGACCGGCCACCGGCCCGCCCTGCGGCGCGACCTCGACGTGCGTGACGCCGTTGGCGCGCGTGACCGGGATCAACTCCGAGTCCGGATTCACCGCAATCCACGAGCGCACATCGGGCGTGTAATCGCCAACCTCGGTCGTGTCCACTGTGGCGCGGACGGACTCGATTTCGATCAGTCCGAGCTGCACGTCCGCCGCGATCAGGCCAGGGAACAGATGCTGGCCCGGCAGGTCGATCACTTTGTCGGCCTTCGCGCCGACGTTCGCGGCAACCTCCTCAATGCGGCCATCGCGCACGAGGACCTGGCCCGGCGAAAGAGTGTCGCCGGAAACGGTGTGGACGTGGGCGGCCTTGAACAGGAGCGTCCCGGCGACGGCCGATGGCGAATGGCAGATGGCCAATTGCGTGAGCAGAAGCCATGTGCATATCCGCGGCCAGACCGGAATCGCGACGAAAGCACGTCGAGCCGCGGCCATCTGCAATTTGCCCTCGGCCATCTCTTTCATTCGCCCTCCTTTCGCGTGCGACACTCGCTGCACCCGATGGCGTCGTGCGCCTGTTCCAACACGCGCTGAAAGAACGCCGCGCGCGCCGCCTCGCCGCCGCCTTCCTCAGCCGGCTTGGAAAGCTCGAGATATTTTTTCGCCTTGGTGATCAGCGCGTCGCGTTCTTTCGCCAGCGCGTCGGTCCGCGCGGCGTTCTCGCCGCGGTCAAAGTATTTCTTCCCGTCAATCCAGGTCTCCAAGCAGACCGTGCCGGAGTCGAGCGGGGACTTGGACCAGATCGCAAAATCCGCGTCCTTGCCCGGTTCGAGCGAGCCGACCCATTTGTCGATGCGCAGTTGCCTGGCCGGATTGAGCGTCACGAATTTGAGCGCCTCGACTTCGGGCGTGTTGCCGTACTTCACGGCCTTGGCCGCTTCGAGATACATGCGCCGCGCCAGTTCCGAGGAATCCGAGTTGAACGACACCAGCACGCCGCGGTCACGCATCAGGCTGCCGGCATACGGGATGGCGTCGATGACTTCGAACTTGTAGGCCCACCAATCGGAGAAACACGACGCGCCCGCGCCGTGTTTCGCGATCTCATCAGCGACCTTGTACCCTTCGAGAATGTGCTGGAGCGTCGCGATCTTCACGCCGAAGCGCTCGCAGGTGCGGAGGAACATCAGGATTTCATCCTGCCGGTATGAATGACAGTGGACGAACCGTTTGCCCTCGAGGATTTCGCCCAATGCCTCCAGCTCGAGATCCCGTCGCGGCGCGAGGCCGCCCTTTGCGCGATGATCCGACCACGCCTGGAGATATTGCCGCGCCGCCTCGAAGCGGTTTCCGTAAAACGTCTCCACGCCCATGCGCGTCTGCGGAAAGCGCGTGCTCGGGCCTTTGGCGCGGTTGGATTGCTTCACGTTTTCACCTAACGCGAACTTGATGCCCGGCGGCGCGCCCGCGAGCTTCAACTCCTCCGGCGCCGCGCCATCGCGCAACTTGAGCACGGCGTTCTGGCCGCCAATCGGGTTCGCCGAGCCGTGCAACAGGTTCACCGTGGTCAACCCGCCTGCAAGCTGCTGGTAAAGATTGTCCGTCTCCGAATTGATCACGTCACCGATGCGCACCATCGCGGTCGAAGGCAGCGTGCCCTCGTTGACGTTGCCGAGGATGGCCGTGTGGCTGTGGCAGTCGATCAGGCCGGGCGTGACGTGTTTCCCGTCCGCGTCGATCACGAGGCATTTGTCGCCGAGATCGCCGGGGACGTTCAGGCCTTCGCCAACCGCCTCGATCTTGTTGTCGCGCACAAGCAAGTCGGCCTTCGCCAGGCGCCCGGCGGACGCGCACGTCCAAATTGTGGCGTTGCGCACCAGCACAGCCTGCGGCGTCGCGAGTGGGCCACGGCCTTCCAGTGGTGGACGCGCGACGCGCTGTCTCGCCAGTTCGCGTAACTGCTCCGCGCGGGTTTTCTTCGCGCCGGTCTTTTTTGCCGCGGCCTTTTTTTCCAAAGCCTTCGCGTCGCTCAATCGCAGCGGCTCGGTCTCGACGCGCCACACCCGGCCGTCGATCCACACCTCGCGCACTTTCTTGTCGGGATCGAAATAACTGCCGCCCTCGACGACCGTCAGGTTCGCGAGCTTGCCCGCCTCGATGGTT
>DATDFH010000213.1:0-8479 GCA_036522715.1 Verrucomicrobiia bacterium | reverse complement strand
GCTTTGACAGCCCGGCACGCTGAGGGTGCTATTCCGACAGAAAACTTCCGAGTTGATTATGAAAACAATTTCCGCCGCATTCCTCGTCACTGCGCTCGCGCTGCTCGCGCTGCTCGCGCTGCTCGCGCTGCTCGCAACGCGCGCCGTCGCCGCTGAACCGTTGCCCGACGAGTGCAAGGTCGGCGGGTTCGTCATCGGCTGCCAGGCCTACAGCTTCAATCGTTTCACCCTTTTCGAGGCGATCGAAAAGACCGCGCAGACGGGCGGCACGGTCATCGAGTTCTATCCCGGCCAGCGCCTGAGCAAGGAGGAGCCAAGCATCAAGTGGGACCACAACTCGCCCGACCCGGTGATCGCGAAGGTCAAGGCCCAGCTCGACGAGCACCACATTCGCGCGGTGAACTACGGCGTCGTCGGCATCCCGAACGACGAGGCGCAGGCGCGGAAGATTTTTGAGTTCGCCAAAAAGCTCGGCCTCTACGGCATCACCACCGAGTCAGACAAGTCGATCGACCTGATCGAGAAGCTGGTGAAGGAATACGACATCCGCGTCGGCTTCCACGAGCATGCGCGCAAGGTGAAGGACGACAGCTACAAGATGTGGGACCCGAACTACGTGCTCTCGCTGGTGAAGGACCGCGACGCGCGCATCGGCGCGTGCGCCGACACCGGCCACTGGCAGACCTCGGGCATGAAGGCGCTGGATTGCCTGCGCATCCTCAAAGGCCGCATCGTCAGCCTGCACATGAAGGACCGTCCCGCCATCGGCCCCGGCCAGCATGATGTCCCGTTTGGAACCGGTGTCAGCGACATCGGCGCGTCACTCGATGAATTGCGCGCGCAAGGTTTCGCCGGCCACATCTCCATCGAGTACGAGTTCAACTGGGACAACTCGGTGCCCGACATCGCGCAGTGCATCGGCTTCGTGCGCGGGTATGCGGCAGGGAGGAAGTAGGCCCGCGAAACACGCGAACGAAGAGCTGACTCCAATCGCTTGCCTCTCCGATCCTTTGTGCGAAACAGTTCGCGTCGTTTCGCGTGTTTCGCGGGCTACTCTTCCCAAAACGGATTCAAGACCGAGTGGCCCTCAGCGCGAACGCTCTGCTTGATCGCCAGCGTGATGAACTTCTTCGCCATCTGCACTGCGTATGGGAGATCGCACCCCAGCGCCACGTAGCCCGCGATCGCTGCCGAAAGCGTGCAGCCGGTGCCGTGCGTGGGACCTTCGACGAACGGCGCGCCCAGCAACATCTCGCGCTCGCCGTTGTAGAACACGTCCACTGCGTCGCCCCATACTTTCAGATGCCCGCCCTTGACCAGCGCGGCGCAGCCGAAGCGCGTGTGAATCTCGGGGGCAGCCAGCCGCAAATCGTCCACGCTGCGCAGCGGCTTGCCGACGAGAACTTCGGCTTCGTGGCGATTCGGCGTGGCCAACGCAGCAAGCGGCAACAGCCCGGTTGTCAGCGCCTTGAGCGCGGACGCATTGAGCAATCGCGCGCCACTGGTTGCCACCATGACCGGATCGACGATCAGCGGTGGACGTTTGCCGCGCGCGAAAAACCTCACCACTTCTCGGATGATGTCCGAGGAGAAAAGCATTCCCGTCTTCACTGCGCGCGGCGGCACTTCATCGAAGACGGCCTCAATCTGCTGGCGGACGATTCGCGCCGAGGCCGGCTGCACGCCGCGAACACCACGCGGGTTCTGCGCCGTGAGGCACGTGATCGCGCTCGTGCCGTGAACTCCCAGCGCGGCGAACGTTTTCAAATCCGCCTGGATGCCCGCGCCGCCGCCGCTGTCCGAGCCGGCGATGGTCAACGCGATGGGCTGGCTCGGCCTCTTACTCTTTCTCTTACTCATACTCATACTCTTCCCCGTCGGGTGCAGCCGGAGAGTAGGAGTAAGAGTAAGAGTAAGAGAGGAGAAAACGACCGCGGCGCGCGTCGAACTTTGAACTTTGAACTTTGAACCCCGGACCTAAATTCCCCCGCATGGACAAGCACCAGGTTGCTGAAATCCTCGTCGAAATCGGCACGCTGCTCGAACTCAAGGGCGAAAACCCGTTCAAGACCCGCGCCTACCAAAACGGCGCCCGCGTGATCGAGAGCCTCACCGAGCCGCTGGAGAAAGTCGTTGCCGAGGGCCGGCTCGCTGAATTGAAGGGCATCGGCGAGGCGTTGCAGGAGAAGATCACCGCGCTCGTCACCACCGGGAAGCTCGCCTACTACGACGAATTGAAAGCCTCGCTGCCACCCGGCCTGGTGGACTTGCTCGACATCCCCGGTGTCGGGCCGAAGAAGGTGCAGGCGCTCAACAAGAAGCTCGGCATCGAAAACGTCGAGCAGCTCGAAGCCGCCTGCAAAGCCGGCAAGGTCGCCACGCTCGACGGCTTCGGCGAAAAGACGCAGCAGAAAATTCTCGAAGGAATCGCGTTCCGCCGCACCTACGCCGCGCGGCACCATCTCGACGACGCGCTCTCCGCCGCCGAGCCGGTCATCGAGAGCTTGCGCGGGCATCCGGACGTGATCCGTTGCAGCGTTGGAGGAAGCCTGCGGCGTTGGCGGGAGACGATTGGCGACGTTGATTTCCTCGCCTCGTCGAAGCATCCGGACCGCGTGATTGAGTTCTTCACCAGCCAGCCGGGCATCCTCAGCGTCAGCGCGAAGGGCGAAACAAAGGCGAGCGTCATTCTCCACGGCGGCATCCAAGCTGACCTGCGTGTGGTGAGCGATGCGGAGTATCCGTTTGCGCTCGCCTATTTCACCGGCAGCAAGGAGCACAACATCATCATGCGCCAGCGCGCGATCACCCGCGGGCTGCGCCTCAACGAATACGGCTTGTTCAAATCCAAGGAGGAAACGCGCGACCCGAAACTCCTCGTGCCGTGCAAATCGGAGGAGGAAATTTACGCGAAGCTCGACCTCGCCTACGTGGAGCCGGAGTTGCGCGAGGACCAGGGCGAGTTCAAGGCCGCCGAAAAGGGGGATCTGCCGGAGCTCATCGAGTGGACCGACCTGAAAGGCTCGTTGCACAACCACTCCACGTGGAGCGACGGCCATGAGAACCTCGACGAGGTCGCCGCGTTCATGCAGGAGCAAGGCTTCGCGTATTGGGCAATCACCGATCACTCACGCGCCAGTTTTCAGGCCAACGGCCTCGACCCAAAACGCCTCCGCGAACAACGCAAGGCCATCGACGAAGTGAACGCGCGCCTCGAAAGCGAGGGCAGCGACTTCCGCCTGCTGCGCGGCACCGAAGTGGACATCCTCAAGGCCGGCCTCGACTTCGACGACGATGTGCTCGCCGAACTCGAAGTCGTTGTCGCCAGTCTGCACGTGGCTGGCAGCGACGAGGCCGACAACACCAAGCGCCTCATCCGCGCTGCCGAGAATCCCAACGTCCACATGCTCGGCCATCTCACCGGCCGACTGCTGCTCGAACGCGAGGCTTACAAACTCAACCAGCAAGCCGTCATCGACGCGTGCGCCGAGACCGGCACTTGGATCGAGCTCAACGCCAACCCGTATCGACTCGACATGGACTGGCGCCTCTGGCCTTACGCCAGGAGCAAGGGCGTGAAGTGCGTGATCAACCCCGACACCCATCGCAACGAACACGCCGGCTTCCTCCGCCTCGGCGCCGGCGTCGCGCGCAAAGGCTGGCTCACGAAGGCGGATGTGATGAACACGCTGCCGCTGGCGAAGCTGAGGAAGGAGTTGGGGAAGAAACGGATGCGGTGACGAAACAGTTCAGGCAAAGTTGATGTTGTTTGCCAACCCTGATTCTCCCGCGTGATCCACGAGTTTCATGACTCGAGAAGTTTCACCGTGCCGATTGCGGCGCCGAATCAGAATGATCAACCCTGGATGCGGCTGCTCAGCCGCCAAAGGAAGAAAGTCATCCCGATTGCACGTGATGAGAATCATCTCGCGCGTGACAGCGTAAGCGAACACCTCCGGGTCTTCGGCACTCAGCGGCAACACCTCGCGCAACTTCGTGACTGAGTGTCCAGCTTGACGCAACACGTCGCCGACCGGGTCGGGAACGTCGTGGTCGAGGAAAAATCTCACTCGCCCGGCCCCGCCATCTGCCGCGCGACAAGCAGGTCAATCTCCGGCTTGTGATCCTCGTAGTAGGCGAGGCACTCGTAGACCTGCGCCCGCGTCAGACCGGGCAATTGACGCGTGACCGAATCCACCGTCTCCCCGTTCTGCAAGAGGCCGATGACATCGTGGACGCCAATCCGCGTGTTCTCCACGCGGGCATTGCCGCCGCGCACGCCCGGTGTCTTGACGATGTACCGGTAGGTTTCCGAGGTCGTAGCCATACCGGGAAAGTAGCGGCGAAGGCGCGTCGCGGCAAAGTCATTTTGCCGTCACCACCACGTAGTTCTTCTTGCCCTTGCGCAGCAGGACGTGTTTGCCGAAGAGAAGGTCGCCGCTCGAAACCGCGCGCTGAAAATTTGTTTCGCGGACGTTGTTGAGGTAAACGCCACCGCCTTCAACGTCCTTTCGCGCCTGGCCCTTGCTCGGGCAGAGGCCCGCGCTGACGAGCAGCTCGACGAGCGGCGTGCCGGCGCCGTCCAGCTTCGCTTTCTCGAAATCCTTCGTCGGCACTTCGCCGACGATTTCGTTGAACGTGCTCTCGGCGATGCCGTCGAGTTTGCCGCCGAAAAGAATCTCGCTCGCACGGATCGCCTCGTGCGTGGCGTGTTCGCCGTGAATCAAGTCGGTCACAACCTTGGCGAGCGCGCGATGAGCGTCGCGCGCGCCGGGGTTCGTCGTGTGCTTCTGTTCCAAGGCCGCGATCTCTTCGCGGCTCAGGAACGTGAAGAACTTCAGGTAGCGGATCACGTCACGGTCGTCTGTGTTGATCCAGAACTGGTAGAAGCGATAGGCGCTCGTACGCTTTGGATCGAGCCACACGGCACCGGCCTCGGTCTTGCCGAACTTCGAGCCGTCAGCGTTCGTGATAAGCGGCAACGTTAGGCCGGCGACATGAGTACCAAGCTTCTTACGGATTAGGTCCATGCCCGCGGTAATGTTGCCCCACTGGTCGGAGCCACCGATTTGCAGGTCGCAGTTATGGTCGCGGCACAGCACGTAGAAATCGAAAGCCTGGAGCAGCATGTAGCTGAACTCGGTATAGCTGATGCCCACCTCCCGGTCCTCCATCCGCGCGCGCACGCTCTCCTTGGCGATCATCTGGTTCACCGAAAAGTGCTTGCCGATGTCGCGCAGGAAATCCAGGTAGCTGACGGACGCCGTCCACTCGGCATTGTCCAGGAGCTTCGCAGAGTTGTGCACCCCTTCAAACTTGAGCAATCGTCGCAACTGCTCTTTCACGCAGGCAATATTTGAGGCGAGAACTTCCTTTGTGAGGAGTTGGCGTTCCTGTGATTTCCCGCTCGGATCGCCGATGGAACCGGTCGCCCCACCAGCCACCGCGATTGGACGGTGGCCGGCGTCCTGGAAACGGCGTAGGGCGAGGAGCGGGACGAGATTGCCAACGTGCAGCGAGTCCGCTGTAGGGTCGAATCCACAGTAGACAGTGATCGGACCTAGCAGACCCGGCAGGTCGTTAGCGATCGCTCCAAGCTTGGGGCCGCCGATTCTCGCATCAAACCAGACCGATTCTGTTGTTTTGACCGCGATTTGATAAATCAGGCCGCGCCATTGCAGTTCTTCGTAAATGTTCATCCGGCGGGGAAGTTATCGCGGCGCGAAGTTTGGAGTTCAAGCTTCAGCTTGTCCGCGCCCGCCACGGCTCCTCCGAGACTCCGGTGCACACGCGTCGCGCTCAGAATCGCCACAAGCTCTCGATCGGAAACTTCTGCTGGAACTTGAACACCACCCAGCCGAGCGCCACGAGCAACAGCACGCACAGCACGCGCAGCCGCGCGTTTTGCGCTGATCGCTTCTTGACCAGCTTCGCCAACTCCTCGTTCGAGTGCTGAAGCCACTCGAGGTCGGTGCCGCGTTGATATTCGTCGCTCATGGAGTTTCAGGCGAATGCCTCACAGCATCGGTTTGTATTTCGCGACGAGCGACTTGATCTCCTTCAACTCGTCCACGCTCACGTCGGGCAGCGGCGGACGGCACGGGCCGCCGCGCAAGCCGATCATGTCCATGAACGCCTTCATCACCGAGACCTCGTAGCCTTTGCGTCGCGAACGCAGCGCGTAGAGTGGAATCACATACTCGCGCATCAGCTTGAGCAACTCCGGCGACTCACCCGCAGACGCCAGCTCGTGCAACGTCAGCGAAAGTCCCGGCGCGATGACCGCGATGCTCGATGTGAACGTGCGGATGCCGATCGAGTAGTAGGCCGGCACCGCGTCATCGCCCGCGCCGCCGATCCAGTGCAGTCGGTCGCCGACCTTGTTCATGATCGTCTGGTAACGGCGCGTGTCCGCCTGGCCGTCCTTCCACGCGATCAAATTGGGCACGGCGTCGGCGAGTTTCTTCACGAACGCCGGGCCGGGGTTCACCCAGTCGCGGCTATAGACCAGCAGCCCGAGCTTCGTCGCGCCGCCGATGGCTTTGTAGTAGTCGAACAACCCCTGATCGTCCGCGCCGGGGAAATACGGCGGCAACGCGAGGATGCCATCAACACCGGCTTTCGCGGCGTTCTTCGCGAGTTGGATGGCGATGGGAAAGTTGAAGCCGGCGCCGGTGAGCACGGGCAATTTGCCGCCCACTTCATCCACTGTGGCCTTCACGACCGCGAGATGTTCTTCCGGCGAGAGCGAATACATCTCGCCCGTGCCCGCCGGCGCGACGATGGCGGTGATGGGAAACTTGAGGATGTGCCGCAGATTGCGCCGATGCCCGTCGAGGTCGAGCGAAAGGTCGCGCTTGAACGGTGTGACGGGAAAGGAGATGACGCCGCGGCGGAGTTTATGGCGAAGGTCGCTGGGTTTCATTGGACGGTTTTCGTTTTAACGCAAAGACGCAAAGACGCGAAGGCGCAAAGAAGGAGAGGCAGGTTCATCGTTCGTTTTCCTGGCGCCTTTGCGCCTTTGCGTCTTTGCGTTGAAATGAATCACCACCGTGGCAGGACGCGCTTCCAATTTGGATCGACGTGCTTCCGCATCTCGGCCGTGTCATCGCGTTTGCGATACGGGCATTTGTTGTAGCGCTCAACGCCGCGGGCGAGTTGGTCGTAATCAAGTTCCACGCCGAGGCCGGGCTTATTAGGAATCTTGACGCAGCCGTTCACGATCGGCACGCGGCCGCCGAGCACGACCTCGTCCTTCGCCTGCGCCCACGGATAATGCGTGTCGCACGCGTAGGTCAGGTGCGGCGTGGCGGCGGCGACGTGCGCCATCGCCATCAGCGAGATGCCGAGGTGCGAGTTGGAGTGCATCGACATGCCGAGGCCGAACGTCTTGCAGAGCTTGCCAAGATGCTGCACCTGCCTCATGCCGCCCCAATAATGATGGTCGCACAGGACGATCTGCACGGCGCCGAGCTTGATGGCCTCGGGCAAGTCGCCGAATCCGGTGACGGCGACGTTGCTCGCGAGCGGCGTATCCACACCGGCGGTCAGGAGCAGTTCGCGCACGTCGGCCATCTGCCGCATTCCGGCGGTCGGGTCTTCGAGATAGCCGCCGCGGCCGAGTTCCTCCTTCAACGCCACGCCGACGCGCACCGAAGTCTCCACCGTCCACGCGCTGTTCGGGTCAATGCGCAATGGGACATTCGGGCCAAGCTCGCGGTAGAGCGCCTTGATGGTCTCGATCTCGATGTCCGGTTCGAGCACGCCGGCTTTGAACTTGATCGACTCGAAGCCGTACTGCGCGCGCATCTGCACGACTTGCTTCACGAGCGCCTCGGGTGAGAGCGCCTCGCCGTATTCGTCCTCGCGCGTGTCGTCGCCCTCGCCGCCGCCGCCGGCGTGTTTGTAAAACGGATACGCGGAGAACGGCACCTCGTCGCGCGCGCGGCCGAGCAGATCGCAAACGGGCTTGCCCACGGCCTTGCCGATGATGTCGAAGCACGCGGTTTCGATGGCGGAAAAAACTCGGGCGCCAGTGTCGAACGGATTCTCGCCCGGCACGAGGAAAGTCTGCGAACGATCCGCGCTGTCGCCCTTCGGGTCAGCCTCAACTAGCGTGCCGAGCCGGCCGACGACCGTGAACGGGTCCGCGCCGACGACCTGGCCGCGCACCGATTCGAGCGCGGCGCCCTGCGCATCGCCGCCGTGCGCCTCGGCGATGCCGGTGATGCCGTCGTCGGTCTTGAGTTCGACGATGCATCGCAACGCATACGGCGCGTGCAGGCCGTAGCTGCTGCGAAGCGGCGGGTCGGCGATGGCGACCTTGTGGACCCGAAAATCAACGATGCGCATAGAGTTCAGGACCGGGGCCGAACGCGGGTCAGTGCTTCGGTCCGTAGCCCGCCTTCGGTTGGCCGCTGTCCTCAAGCTTGCCGCAAGCCCAGAGCAGGCCGCGCGAAGGCGGGCTACGGACCGAAGC
>DATDFH010000212.1:0-2867 GCA_036522715.1 Verrucomicrobiia bacterium | reverse complement strand
AACGCCACGCGTGCGGGTAGGCGATGTTGTTCTCCTTGCCGCTCGACTCGGCGTAGCGCGCAACGTCGAGCCAGTGCCGGCCCCAGCGCTCGCCGAATTGCGGCATCGCGAGCAGCTTGTCCACGATCTTCTCGAATGCCTTCGGGTCCTTGTCATTCACAAACGCCTCGACTTCTTCCGGCGTCGGTGGCAGGCCGATGAGATCGAAATAAACCCGGCGCAGCAACGTGCGCCTGTCCGCATCGCCGACGGGCTTCAACTCGTGCTTCTCCAAATCAGCGAGTACGAAACGATCGATGTCGCTCTTCGGCCACGCGGCGTCCTTGACTGCGGGCGGCGCGGATTTCTTGGGCGCCTGGAACGACCAGTGTTCGCGGCCTTTCTCGATATCCCACGTCTTGGTGATCGCCGCCTTGCCGTCGCGCGGGTCGGGCGCGCCCATCTTCACCCACTGCTCGAAGTCCGCGATGACTTCATCGGACAACTTGCCACCGCCCTTCTTCGGCGGCATCTGCAACTCCGAGTCTGTGTAGCGGATCGCCTTGATGAGCAGGCTGCCTTCGACATCGCCGGGCATGACCGCGTGGCCGGTGTCGCCGCTGGTGCGGATGCCTTCACGCGTATCAACCAGCAGGCTGCCCTTCAACTTCTCGGCCTCGGCGGAGTGGCACTTGTAACATTTGTCGGAAAGCACCGGGCGAATCTTCTTCTCAAAGAAATCCAGTTGCTGCGTCGTGATCGGTTTGTCGGCGGCCATGCTCGCGACCTTCTCTGCGGCGGGCGTCGGCTTGGCCGGCAACGACTGGCCGCTGGCCTTCGCCGCGGCGGAAAGCACCACGAGACCCTTGAACTCATCATAGGTCACCAAGCCGTCCTGATTCCGGTCGAGCAGGCTGAAAATATACTCAACCTGTTCGGGCTGGCCTTTGAGGTTCGCGTTGAACTCGACGATGCGGGGCCACTCCTTCGCGTCGAGCTTTCCGTCCTTGTTCACGTCGAGCGCACGGAAACTCTGTTCGATGCGCTGCTCGGTCATGCCCGCGACGCCTGCGCCGGTCTGGCCGCCTTTGCCGACGTCCGCGATGCGAGCGAACTCCGTCCTCGTGAGCGACTTGTCGCCGTTCACGTCGAGTTGTTTGAACAGAGCCTCGGCGCCGGTCGGATTATCGCGCAACTTCGGCGACACCTTCGCCATCGCATCGTACTCGGCCTTCGACATTTTGCCGTCGGCGTTCGCGTCGAAGCGCTGGAACGTTTCGTCGGGACTGAAACGTTGCGCGCGGGCGATGACCACGAGCGCGAGGAAGGCGATGAAGATTCCCGCGGCGATGCGCCAGCGGGCCTTGGGTGAGGTTGGTTCGCGTTTCATAAATGCAGCTCTCAACGAATTGACGCCGGGTTGCGCGAGTGCGTTACCGGCTATTTTCAGAACTCATGCGCTGGCTCAGGAACGCCAGCAAGTCGCGTATCTCGCGGTCGGTCAGCGCCGCCAGCAAACCCTCGGGCATGAGCGAAGAAGTCAGGTCACGGCGCTGCGCAATTTTTTCCGTCTCGATGCTCCGCTCGGCGCCGGTGAGGTCGCGGTAAATCTCTTTTCCGCTGCCGCCCTTGCGCAATTTGATGCCGACGAACTCCGTGCCATCCTTGAACTCGAGTGAGGTGGGGAAAAATTGCGGAGCCACCTCGCGGCCCGGTTCGAGCAGCGACTGGAGCAGCCATGCCGGGTCGCCGCGCTCGCCAACGGCGCTCAAGTCTGGCCCGACGACATTGCCGCGTCCGCTGTGGATATGGCAGGAGGAACATTTCGCGAGGTTCGGATGGAAAAACACCCGACGACCGGCTTCCGGATCAGCGGGGCCTTTTTGCCGTGCGATCAACTTCTGCCAGCCGCGCAGGTCTTGTGCAGGCGGCCGGCCGTTCGCCATCGAGTTCGGATCGAGGACTGCGCGGACGAGGCTGGCGGAGTCCGCGTGCAGCTTCGCGATCTCGGCGAGGGATTGCTTCTGTGCGTCGGTCAACATCGTGAAGCGCAATGCGCGTAGCGCTTCATCGCGGACGACCGGGTTCGAGTCGTGCGCGAGTTGAAAGAGCAGCGGCAATTGACTCGTGGCGGCGAGGCCGACGATCGCTTCGACACGAAGGTTCGGCGCGGAGGAATTGTCGCGCGCGATCTCGGCTAGCAGCGGCGCGACCTCATTGCCGGAGCGGCGCGCAAGTGTGCGGACGACTTCGAGCGAGAGCAGGTCGTGCTTGAGCGCGAGCAACTCGCGCAGCAGCGGCACGGTGAGTTGGGCCGTCGCGGCCGGCAGCAGCCGCAGTGCAAATGCGCGCACGTGCGGCGGCGCATTCGCATCGCGCACTCGGTCGAGGAGCATTGCCTTGTCGTTCACGCCGGCGCGCGAGTTGCCGCGCAGCGTGTTCAGCGTCGCGAGGCACGCCTCGAATCGGTGGTAATCGAGATCGGAATGGCTGAGCATCCGCTCGACTTCGGGAAGCAACGCAGCGAGTTGTTCGTCCGCAATCCACCGCAGCACCTCGAACTGCACCTCGGAGCTTGAGTCGCCGAGGAAGTCGCGCACGCGGGCTTCGTCCTTCGGGCGCGCCAGTTTCAATGCGAGGCACGCCGAGACGCGGTCACGCTCTGACAATTTCTTTACGCTCTCCGGTTTGCTCCATGTGTCGGGTTGCCGCGCCAGCGCGAGCAAGGCGGCACGCGCGAGGAACGGGTCGCTGCCCTTTGCGATGGAAAAGAGCATCGTGGCCGACTGGCTCCGTTTCGGATCGTTCAATTCGGCAAGCTGCCGACTCGCGGAATTTGGCGGCAGCGGCGTGGCGGGCTTGAGCCACGGCTTCGTGAGCACGGGATC
>DATDFH010000211.1:0-5724 GCA_036522715.1 Verrucomicrobiia bacterium | reverse complement strand
TCAACTCGGCGTGCAGCGCATCGACCGGCGCGTAGGCGGCTTCGACGGCCTGCTCGCGTTCAGCAAGCTCGTGGTGATGGATGTGTCCGTCGTAGGCGTGAAGTCCGCCGGCCTTGAGTCCAGGGAGTGACGCGAGCAGATGATAAAGCTCCGCGACGTGCGGCCCCGGCCCGATGCCGGTGCGGTGCATGCCGCAGTCGATGTCGATAAGGATTTCAAACGTGAGCCGAGCAGCGGTTGCGGCCTGCGAGAGGGCGCGGAGCATCGGCTCATTATCGGCGACGGTGGCGAAGCGCGTCTTCGGGAACGTTTGCAACAGCTTAACGAACCGCGCGACGTTTGGGCCGACTGGTGGATAGGCGAGCAACACTTCCTCCGCGCCGGCTGCCGCGGTCATCTCGGCCTCGGCGATGGTGGCGGACTTAAATTTGCGGATGCCCTGGTCGAGTTGGAGCCGGATGACCTCGGGCGTCTTGTGCGTCTTCATGTGCGGCCGCAAGCGCGCCGCGCCGCCGGCCATCGTGATCATCCGGCGGATGTTTTCGCGGATGCGGTCGGGGTAAAAGAGGAGCGACGGCGAGACAACGTCGGCTTCGTTGGCGAGGCGATACCAGTCGGCGCTCATGGATTCAGTTCGAAGATCGCCTCGATTTCCACCGCGATGTTCCCCGGCAACGACCCCATGCCCACCGCGCTGCGCGCGCCGATGCCATTCTCCGGGCCGAACACTTCCGCCATCAATTCGCTGTAGCCGTTGATGACCTGCGGGTGCTGGGTGAAGTCGGGCGTGGCGTTGACCATGCCGAGCGTTTTGACGAGGCGCTTGACACGATTGAGTGAGCCAAGTTGCGCGCGCAGCGTGGTGAGGATCGTCAAGCCGACTTGGCGCGCGGCGTCCTTGCCCTGATCGAGCGTGAGGTCGGCGCCCACGCGGCCGGTGATCATGGTGCCGTCGGGCTTGAGCGGACCGTGGCCGGAGACGTAGGCGAAGTTGCCAGCAACGACGACGGGCTTGTAAACGCCGCCGGGCTTCGGCACGGGAGGCAGTTCGAGTTTGAGTTGGGTGATACGCGCGTCGGCATTCATGGTGCGAGGCGGCGAGTTTCAGCCAACTGGTTCGCGAAACGAAAGCTCAAAAGAGGCACGCCGCGTTGGACGAGGACGAACACGCCGGTGCGGGCAGGCTCGTGAGACTCACGCCGCCTGTAGCGCGGCGTCGAGCACTTGGAGCAGGAAATCCGCGTCTGCGATGTTGAGGCACATCGGCGGCTTGATGCGAAGCGTGTTGCCCGAGAGGCCGCCCTTGCCGATGAGCAGACCCATGTCCTTGCAACTCTCCCAGACGAACGCGGCCTGTTCCCGCGCGGGTTCCTTCGTCTTGCGGTCTTTCACCAACTCGACACCGAGCATCAGGCCGAGGCCGCGAACGTCGCCGATGAGCGAATGTTTCCCGGCGAGTTTCTGGAAGCCGGCCTTGAGGTGGCCACCGACCTTAAGCGAGTTGGCCTGCAACTTTTCGCGCTCGATAACTTCGAGGACGGCGCGACCTTGCGCGCATACGACCGGGTTTCCGCCGAAGGTGTTGAAGTGCGTCCGCGCGGCGAGCGTTTTCGCAATCTGCGGCGTGGTGACGACGGCGGCGAGCGGGCAGCCGTTGCCGATGCCCTTGGCCATCGTGACGATGTCGGGGATCACGCCCTGAGTCTCGAAGCCCCAGAAGTGCGTGCCGGTGCGGCCGAAGCCCGACTGCACTTCATCGGCAATGCACAGGCCTCCTGCGCCGCGGATGTGTTCATAGACGCGTTTCAGATAGCCGTCGGGGAATACGATGGTGCCGCCCACGCCTTGAATGGATTCTGCGATGAATCCCGCGACCTGTCCCGAGGTGCCGAACTGAATGAGGTTCTTGGCGTCGTCGGCGTACTTGCGGCCGGCGTCGGGATCGTCCGCGCCGTAGGGGCCGCGATACGTGTCGGGCATCAGCGCGTGCTGCACGCCGAAGCTGTGGGGCACATTGAACTTCCACGTGTGATGCGAGGTAAGGCCCATCGTGGACTGGCTCCCGCCATGGTAAGAGTTGCGCAACGCGATGAGGTCGTAGTTGCCGGTGTAAGCGCGCGCCATGAGCAGCGCGAGGTCGTTCGCCTCGGAGCCGGAGTTCGTGAAATAGACCACCTTCAACTCGCCCGGCATCTTCGCCGCGAGGTCGCGGGCGTAGAGCGCAATGTTCGGGTGCAGGTAGATCGTCGTCGTGTGCTGGAGCGTTTCGTTCTGCGCGTTGGCCGCGCCGACGACGTGCGGGTGGCAATGCCCCACGCTCACCGTCACGATGCCCCCGATGCCGTCGAGGTAGCGCCGGCCCGTTTCGTCAAAGAGATATTGGCCCCGGCCCTCAACGATCATGAGCGGCTTCTTGTAGTAGTGAAAGATGCCGGGGTTGAGGAACTGTTTGCGCAGCGCGAACACTTCGTCGGCGGACGGGCCGGAGTAGGGCTTGGGCTGGAGGGCGAACGGCGGAAGTTGGGGCGTCTTCATCGGATTCAAGCAACCGGGCGCAGCTTACGCAGCAGAAGATACACGGCAAACGCAATCGCGAACCCGGAGAACCACGCGTAGTTGTAAACGCCCAGCAACATCGGCGGCACATGCGCCGGGTCGAGCAGCTTCACCGTCGCCAGAAAGCCTGGCAGGCTCGGCAGCACGGCGACGATCAGCGCGATGAGTGCGACAAGGCTGAAGCCGTTCGTGAAACGATACTCGCCGTCGGGCTGATAGAGTCCGGCGAGGTTGAGCGTACGGCGGCGCACGACGAAGTAGTCCGCGATCATGATGCCGCCGATCGGGCCGAGCAGCGCGCTGTAGGCGATGAGCCAGACGAAGATGTAACCGTTCGGGTCCGCGACGAGCTTCCACGGCATCATCACGATGCCGACGACCCCGGTGATCAGCCCACCGGTGCGGAAGGAAATTTTTCTCGGCGCGAGGTGCGCGAAGTCATTGGCGGGCGAAACGACATTGGCGGCGATGTTCGTCGCGAGCGTGGCGATGCACAGCGCGAGCATCGCGACCACAAGCACGACGGGATTGGTGAAGCGCGTGAGCACATCCACCGGGTCCCAAATCGTCTGGCTGTAGATAATCGTCGTGGCGGAAGTGACGGCGACGCCGATGAACGAATAGAGCGCCATCGTCAGCGGCAGACCGAGCGCCTGGCCGACGATTTGATCGCGCTGCGTGTGCGCGTAGCGCGAGAAGTCGGGGATGTTCAGCGAGAGCGTGGCCCAGAATCCGATCATGCCCGTGAGCGCCGGGAAGAAAAAGCTCCAGAACTGGCCGGCCTTCGGCTGCCCAGCATCGAACGCGGACGGTTGCGACAGCATCGGCCCGAAACCGCCGGCCTGCTGATACGCCCACGCCAGCAGCACCAGACCGAGCACGATGAGCAACGGCGCCTTGATGTTCAGCAACCAGCGGATGCACTCGATGCCTTTGTAAACCACCAGCATGTTGATGCCCCAGAAAAAGAGGAAACAGATGAACTGCGCCAGCGTGATGTCCAGCACCGGCAGCGGCTTTCCCGACGCCAGCGACGGTACGAACACGGCGAGGATTTTGTAGATCGCGTTGCCGCCGATCCACGACTGGATACCGAACCATCCGCACGCCACGAACGCGCGCATCAGCGCCGGCACGTTCGCGCCAACCGTGCCGAACGACGCGCGGCAAAACACCGGGAACGGAATGCCGTAGCGCGTGCCGGCGTGGGCATTGAGGATCATCGGGATGACGACGATGAGGTTGCCAAGGAAGATCGTGAGGATCGCCTGCCACCAGTTCATGCCGCCACCGATGAGCGATGATGCGAGCATGTAGGTGGGGATGCACGCCGACATCGAAATCCACAGTGCCGCGAAACTGCCCAGCCGCCACTTGCGCCGATCCAGCGGCACGGGGGCAAGGTCGGGGTTGCAGAGTCGACTGTCCTCCAAACCAGGGGGCGTGATGCCTTCGAGGGCAACGGTCGTGCTTGCCATTTGGGTCAGAAGTTTGACGCAGTGCGCTTGAGAAACTGGCCGCGCCCAATTTTGCCGACGAATTTCCCGTCGCGCACGGCGACTTCGCCACGCACGGTCACCGCACTCGGGCGGCCTTCGATCTTCCAGCCCTCGAACGCGCTGTAGTCCACGTTCATCATTTGAGTCTTCGCGGAAATGGTGCCGCGATAGTCCGGGTCGAACACGACGAGGTCGGCATCGGCGCCAAGTTGGATTGCGCCCTTGCGCGGAAACAGGCCGAAGAGTTTCGCGACCTGCGTGCTGGCGACGCTCACAAAGGTGTGCAGGTCGATGCGGCCCGTCTTCACACCGTGCGTGTAGAGCAGATTGATGCGTTCTTCGAGCGACGGGATGCCATTGGGAATCTTGGTGAAGTCGTCCTTGCCCATCGGCTTCTGAGTCTTGAAATCGAACGGGCAATGGTCGGTGGCGACGGTTTGCACGAGGTCGTCGCGCAGGCCATTCCAGAGAATGTCCTGGTTGCGCTTGTCGCGCAGCGGCGGGGACATCACAAACTTCGCGCCCTCGAAATCCGGGCGTTCGGCGTACGTCTTGTCGAGCACGAGATACTGGATGAGCGTCTCGACCGCTACGCGCACGCCGCGCTGACGGGCGGCGATGGCTTCGTCGAGCGCCTCCTGACAACTCAGATGGACGATGTAGGTCGCCGCGCCGGTTAGCTCGGCGAAGGTCATCAGGTGATGCACGCCCTCGGCCTCGACGCGTGGCGGACAGCTTTCGTGGTGCTGGCCGGGATCGGTCTTGCCGGCGGCGAGGAGTTCCTTGCAGCGCTCAGAGACGAGCGTTTCGTTTTCGCAATGCGCGGTGACGATGACACCGAGTTCCTTTGCCAACTTGAGCGTGCGGTAGAGTTCTGTGTCGTCCACGCCGAACGCGCCTTTGTAGGCGAGGAAGACTTTGAACGAACTGATGCCGCGCTTGACGATCTCGCGGAGTTGCCCGTCGGTCTTCGCGTCAAACTTCGTCACGCCCATGTGGAATGTGAAGTCGCACGCGGACTTGCCGACGGCCTGCGACATCCACAACTCGAAGCCCGCGAGCGCGTCATCCGCGCGCGAGGGGCAGCACATCTCGATGAGCGTGGTCGTGCCACCGACGAGCGCCGCTTTGCTGCCGGTTTGGTAGGTGTCCTTCGAAAACGTGCCCATGAACGGCAGGTAAATGTGGACGTGCGGATCAATGAAGCCGGGGAAGACGAACTGTCCCTTCGCATTAATCACCTCGGCACCCGGCGGCGGCGCGATGTCGCGGTCAATGCGTGTGATGGTTTCACCTTCGCACCAGATGTCCGCCGTGTAGCGCGAGTCGGCGGTGACGATTTCGCCGTTCTTGATCAACAAGCCCATACGTCTTGCCCGCTAAATACGCGAAATGACGCGAAAGAAGAATTCTCTTTTCGCGTCATTCGCGTGCTTCGCGGGAATCAATTCATTTCTTCCACACGTCGCCAACGCCCTCGCCGAACCAGCGTGTGCTGACGACTTTTTGCTGCGTGTAGAACTGCACGCCCTCGCGGCCCTGGATGTGGAGGTCGCCGAAGAATGATTCGTTCCAGCCGGTGAAGGGGAACATTGCCATCGTGGCGGGTACGCCGACGTTGATTCCGACCATGCCAGCCTTGACGCGGTGCTTGAACTCGCGCGCGGCC
>DATDFH010000210.1:0-13723 GCA_036522715.1 Verrucomicrobiia bacterium | reverse complement strand
GGTGATCGGGCGCGCGACCCATTCGCCAATTGTGGGCGCCCAGAGAATCGAAAAGACCACGCCACAGGCGACGATCAGCCCGATGCCGACGAAGCTGAAAACCGGCACGGCGATCACCGACGTGACGAGCAGGAGAAGCGTCAGCAGCCACTTGATGACGAGCACGCCCTTGTCTTCGCTCGATCGCTTGACCTGTCGCGCGATCATCCACACGACGCCGCCGGCGAGCGTCGCGAGGATCAGCAACCCGAAGGCGAGTCGCATCGCGAAGCTCATGGTGGTGGGGTCTTGCCGGTGTCCACGGTCAAGTCAAACTCCAGCCGCGTGCGCGAGTCACTCGGGTAATTGATGATCTCCATCTCGCGCAACTGCCAGCGGCCCTCGACCTTTTTGAAGCTGCGGATGCTGAACTCCTTCATGAGTTTGCGGCGCGCGTCGTAGGCCTCGGCTCGCAGGAGTCCGCCGGTCTCCGAATCGATCCACGAGAGCACGCGCACATAAGCGTCGCCAGCGGGGCTGGGATTCCCGCTTTCCAAAACCTTGCACGGCCGGCCGCGGCGCATCTCGTGTTTGAGCACGCGCTGCTCCGGCCAGTGAAGAAATTCCAAGCCCAGATCCGCCGGGGAAAAGTCGGAACCGGCGAAGGGTTGAAAGATTGCCGCGTGATCGAGCGGCGTTGCGTCGTGGCCGCCTTTGGTTGAGAGCGTGTACTCATTCGGCCCGTTCGCGCGGCGGGTGACGTTCAGTATTGTGCCGCCGTTCGCGCCTGCGGGTGTGGCTTCATAAATCGCACGCCACGTCCGATCGTCCAAGAGTTCGGTGCGCAATCGAACTGGAACCTCCGCGCGTTCACCGTCGTCGCTGCGAATCTTTAGCACCGCTGGGACATTGGAATTCTCCGCCGGCTGCTGAGCCAGCAATTCGGCGCGGAGCTTCTGACCTTCGCCAATGGGGTCGGCGATGGGAGGCGCCGTGCTGACCGGAGGTTGCGCCGCCACCGCGGTGAGCGCGAGCAGAGGCAGGAGAAGCAGCGGAATCATTTCGGCTTCAGGGCGAGCGCGAGCAGTTCGGAAATCTGACGGACAAAGTGCGCCTTCATTTTGGCGCGCGCGTCGGCGGGCACTTCCGCCCAGTCCCTGCGGTTCAACTCGGGCAGGATCACCCGCCGGATGCCGGAACGCGCGGCGGCCAGCACCTTTTCCTTGATGCCGCCAACAGCCAGCACGCGGCCACGCAGACTGATCTCGCCGGTCATCGCGACATCTGACCGCACCAGGCGCTGCGTGAGCAACGAGGCGAGTGCCACGACGATGGCCGAGCCGGCGCTCGGTCCGTCCTTAGGAGTAGCGCCAGAGGGGACGTGGATGTGGAGGTCGGTCTTGTCGAAATGCGCGCCCTCTATGCCGAGTTGCTTGGCGTGGCTGCGCAAATAGCTCAACGCCGCGTGCGCGCTCTCTTTCATCACGTCGCCCAACGAGCCGGTGAGAATGAGCTGCCCCTTGCCGCTCATGCGCGTGGCTTCGATGAACAGGATTTCTCCGCCCACGGGCGTCCACGCCAGGCCGGTGGCGATGCCGCAGTCGGTGATCGCCTCGGCCAACTCGGGGAAAAACTTCTGACCACCGAGGTAGTCGTGGAGCGATTCAGCGGTGATGACCAGTGGTTTGTGAACGCCCGGATGCGCAATGAGCTTGCGTGCCGCCTTGCGCGTGAGCGAGGCGAGTTCGCGCTCCAGCTGCCGGACGCCAGCCTCGCGAGTGTATTCCTCGATGAGATGCTGGAGCGCCGAGTCGGTGAACTTCAGCAGTTTCTTCTTCAGCCCATGCTCTTCAAGCTGACGCGGGACGAGGTGGCGTTTCGAGATCTGAAGTTTTTCCGACACGGTGTAGCTCGGCAGTTCGATGACTTCGAGCCGGTCGCGGAGCGCGGGGTGAATCGGATCAAGCCAGTTCGCCGTGGTGATGAACAGCACACGCGAGAGGTCGAACGGCAGGTCGAGATAGTGATCGGTGAACGTGCTGTTCTGCTGCGGGTCGAGTACTTCGAGCAACGCCGACGCGGGGTCGCCGCGGAAGTCGGAGCCGACCTTGTCGATCTCGTCGAGGAGGATGACGGGATTACTGGTTTCCGCGCGGCGGATACTTTGGAGAATGCGACCCGGCAGTGCGCCGACGTAAGTGCGACGGTGGCCGCGAATCTCCGCCTCGTCCCTCATGCCGCCGAGCGAGATGCGGGCGAACTTGCGCCCAAGCGCATCGGCGACGCTGCGGCCTAGTGAGGTCTTGCCCACGCCGGGCGGGCCGACCAGACAAAGGATCGGGCCTTTGAGCTGTTTGCGCAGCTTGATGACGGCGAGATATTCCAGCAACCGGTCCTTGACCTTGCGCAGTCCGAAATGTTGCTCCTCAAGAATCTTCTCCGCGGCGGCGAGGTCGAGCTTGTCCTCGGTGGCCTTGTTCCACGGCAGGGCGACGATGAAGTCGAGGTAGTTGCGCGTGATGCCGAACTCCGGTGACGCGGACGGGGTTTGTTCCAGCCGGTCGAGTTCCTTCAGTGCGACCTTGTGCGCTTCTTCGGGCAACGCGGCGTCGTCGATCTTCTTGCGCAGGTCCGCGACCTCGGTGGCGTTTTGATCGGATTCGCCAAGCTCGCGCTGGATGGCGCGCATCTGTTCGCGCAGGAAAAAGTCGCGCTGGTTCTTGGTGAGCGCGGTGGCGACGTCGCTCTGAATTTTCGAGCCGAGCGTGAGGACCTCCAGTTCGCGGCTCATCAACGGCAACAGGCGCGCGAGCCGCTCGCGCGGATTGGCCGTCTCGAGGAGATGCTGCCGTTCCTCGAGGTTGAGGTTCATGTTCGATGCGATGAGATCGGCGAAGCGGCCGACCTCGGGTGTGTTGAGCGCCTGAATCTTGACCTGCTCGGAAAGACCGGGCGAAAGTTCGATGATCTGCTGGAACTGTTGTTGTGCGTTGCGGAACAGGGCCTCCATCTCGATGGACTTCTCCTCGATCTCCGGCATGACCTCAATGCGCGCGCGAAGATACGGGAGCTGTTTGACAAAGTCCTTGAGCTCGATGCGCCAAACGCCTTCGACGAGCACGCGCACCGTGCCGTCGGGAAATTTCAGCATCTTGAGCACGCGTCCGGCGCAACCGACGTTCCAGAGATCGGACGGCGTGGGGTTCTCGATGTCGGGCTTGCGTTGCAGCACCAGGCCGAGAAAACGGTCGCCGGCCACGACATCGTCCACGAGCCGGATGCTTTGCGGCGTGTCCACCAGCAGCGGCGCGACGACGCCCGGAAAAACCACCACATCCGCGAGTCCCAAAATGGGCAGCTCGACCGGCAGCGCTTTGGAGGAGACGCGTTCGCTCGCCGCCTCGGCGCTGCCCGGTGCAGCTTCGAGGGTGCGGATGAATAGTTCTGTATCCGGAGAACTCATGTCGTTCCTGTGCCCACCCGTTTGATGCGTCCCGACTGGAAAAAGTTCAGCGCGCTAGGCGCCTTTTCCCGAGGGTTCGGAGATTGTAGCCTTCACTTTGCGTTCGACTGATCTGGGAACGTCGATTCGCAAAAAGCCGTTTTCGTACGACGCGCGCGCCTGACTCAGATCGTAGCCCTCCGGCATTTCGATCACGCTGGCAAACGCGCCGTAGTTGATCTCCATGATCAGAAAGTTGCAGTTGCCCGTGCGGCAGCCATCCGCGCGGTGCCCGCTGATGCGCAGTGCGTTGCCCTCGACCGTCAACTCCAGGTCCTCGCGCCGCAGGCCGGCAAGCTCGACCTTGATGACGAGTCCGTCATCGGTCGCCCACGCGTCAGTGTTGGGGACCCAATGGCCCTCGGCGGTGCGCTTCACGGTCTCCGAGCCGGACAAGCGCGGAAAGTCATAGGATGAACTGAGCTTGCACATTTGGGCTAACGAGAAGGGAGTTTAAGAATCGGGCGGGGCATAATCAAGCGGCAGTCACTTCATCTTCAGGACGATCTGACCGCGCTCTCCTTTTCGGGCATGGAAAACAATCGAACTCTTCGGCGCTGCCGACGCGGGGCTGGAGCAACCGCAGTGCGTGTCGCGCGCAAAGCTGAACTTGCGCGGGTGGAACCGTGCCCACGCAAAGAGCGCAACTGTCGCGGCCGTAATGGCCAACGCTGTAGTTTCCTGCCAGTCCACGCCGCAACAATGGCGCGTTTTGGGGCGTGGCGCAACCGCCGATTCTTGCCCGATTCTGGCACGTCGTTGTCAAATGCCGCGCCGGCAGCTAGTTTCGCGGGGTGGCAGCGCAAGTATTCGAACATCAGCACCGGGTTACGTACGCCGAATGCACCGTCGGCAACCACGTCTATTACGCCAACCATCTGGCGATCATGGAGGAGGCGCGCGGCGAGTTTTTCCGCGCGCTTGGGAAGACCTTGCTCGGCTTGCAGGACGAGGACACGATTTTTCCGGTACTCGAATGCACGATCAAATATCACCGCCCTGCGCGATACGATGACGTGCTGACCGTTTTGATCAGCATCGCGGAACTCAAAGGCGTCCGCGTCACTTTCGCGTATGCCGTGACCAATCAAGACGGCGAGCGGATCATCGAAGCCGAGACGCGCCACGCCTGCACGACGGTCGGCGAGAAACCGCGCCGGCTTCCCGATGGATTGGCCGACCGGCTGAAAGCATTCGTGCCGGAGCAGATCATGCCGGTGTGACACCGTCCGCGCTGCCCAGCGTAGTGCGCCAGCCGGTGTGACACCGGGCGGAGATTCGTGACCCGGTGGCTCGAATTCACCGGCTCGCCTGCGCCGACTCCACACGCTGAATCCACGGAAACCCGAGCAAACACCGCTGATTTCAGAATCCTGCACGTCGTGGCAGCCCCGCTGCTTGGAATATCCCGGTTAGTAACAACCACAAGATTTTATGGCAAAAGTTTTAGGCATCGACCTCGGCACGACGAACTCTTGCATGGCGGTCATGGAGGGCGGCGAGCCTCTGGTTTTGGAGAACTCCGAAGGCAAACGGACGACCCCGTCCGTGGTGGCCTTCGCAAAGAACGGCGAGCGGCTCGTCGGCGAAGCCGCAAAGCGTCAGGCGGTGACCAATCCGCGCAACACCGTTTACTCCATCAAGCGTTTCATGGGCCGGAAGTTTGACGAAGTGCAGGAGGAGATCAAACGCGTCCCTTACAAGGTTGTCCGCGCCAGCAACGGCGACGCGGTTGTGGAAGTCGAAGTGGAAGGCAAACCGAAGCAGTTCAGCCCGCCGGAAGTCTCCGCGATGATCCTCGGCAAGCTGAAGACCGACGCTGAGATTCGCCTCGGCGAAAAGATCACCCAGGCCGTCATCACTGTGCCGGCCTACTTCAACGACTCGCAGCGCCAGGCCACGAAGGACGCAGGCAAGATCGCCGGCCTTGAAGTCCTCCGCATCATCAACGAGCCGACCGCAGCGTCGCTCGCCTACGGACTCGACAAGAAGAAGGACGAGAAGATCGCTGTTTACGACCTCGGCGGCGGCACGTTTGACATCTCCGTGCTTGAGATCGGCGACGGAGTATTCGAGGTGAAGGCCACCAACGGCGACACGCACCTCGGTGGCGATGATTGGGATAATCGCATCATCGACTGGATTCTCGACGAGTTCAAGAAGGAGCAAGGCATGGATCTGCGCAAGCAGCCCGACGCGCTCCAACGCATCAAGGAGGAAGCCGAGAAGGCCAAGATCGCGCTCTCCAGCTCGCAGGTTTATGACATCAACCTGCCATTTATCACCGCGGACGCCAGCGGTCCCAAGCACATCAGCACGAAGCTGACGCGCGCCAAGATGGAGCAGCTTTGCGACGAACTCTTCGAGCGCACCGTCAAGCCGGTCAAAGCCTGCCTGCACGACGCCGACATCAGCGCCGAAAAGATCGACGAACTGGTGCTCGTCGGCGGCATGACGCGGATGCCGAAAGTTGTCGAGACGGCCCATGCGCTCGTGGACAAACCGCCGCATCAGGGCGTCAACCCGGACGAAGTTGTGGCCGTGGGCGCCGCGATCCAGGCCGGCGTGCTCAAGGGCGAAGTGAAGGACGTGCTGCTCCTCGACGTGACGCCGCTCTCGCTCGGCATCGAGACGCTCGGCGGAGTGTTCACCCGGCTCATCGAACGCAACACCACGATCCCCACGCGCAAATCAGAAATTTTCTCCACCGCCTCGGACAATCAGCCGGGCGTTGAGATCCACGTGCTCCAGGGCGAACGCCAGTTCGCCCGCGACAACAAGACCATCGGTAAGTTCCAGCTCACCGACATCCCGCCCGCGCCGCGCGGCGTGCCGCAGATCGAGGTCACTTTCGACATCGACGCCAATGGCATCCTGCACGTGAACGCGAAGGATCTCGGCACCGGCAAGGAACAGAAGATCACCATCACCGCCTCCAGCGGCCTCTCGAAGGACGAAGTCGAGAAGATGCGCAAGGACGCCGAGGCGCACGCGGAGGACGACAAGAAGCTCCGCGAGGAAATCGAGACCCGCAACGAGGCCGACAACGCCGTCTATCGCACCGAGAAACTGCTCAAGGACAACCGCGACAAACTGCCGGGCAATGTCGTCAGCGAGATCGAGACCGCCGTTGGCGGCGTGAAGGAAGCCTTGAAGGGCAGCGACGCCGCGGCGATCAAGTCCGCCGCCGAGAAGCTCAACGAAGTCTGGCAGACCGCCTCGGCCGAACTTTACAAGTCCGCGTCGGCGAAGGCGCAGGCCGGCAAGGCTGGCCCCGAGCCGGCGCAGGCCGATGCGAAAGCTTCCGACAAGTCCGGCAAGGACGAAGGTCCGGTCATCGACGCGGAAGTTGTCGAAGAGAAGAAGGGTTGACGCTCAAAAGACAGAAAAGATTTTCCCGCCCGCGAGTGCGGTGGGATTTGATTCAAACATCAAAATCAAACACACAACAACAAACAGAAACCTATGGCACTAAAACTCAAACCTCTCGGCGATCGCATCCTCGTGGAGCCGGCCGAAGAGAAGGAAGTCAAGAAGGGCGGCATCATCATCCCCGATACCGCCAAGGAAAAACCGCAGGAAGGCACTGTCCGTGCCCTCGGCACCGGCAAGACCAACGACGACGGCAAGAAGCTGCCGTTCGAGGTCGCGATCGGCGACCGCGTGCTCGTCAGCAAATACGGTGGCACCGAAATCAAGCTGGACGGCAAGGAGTTCAAGATTTTCAACTCCGACGACCTGCTCGCGGTACTCGATTAACTCCCAACAACAACTCCGAACTCACACACTGAATTATGGCTGCAAAACAACTCATATTTGACGAGGTCGCGCGGCAGTCGCTGCTCCGCGGCGTCGCCAAGCTCTCCAAGGCCGTTACGGCCACCCTCGGCCCCAAAGGCCGCAACGTCGTGCTCGACAAAAAGTACGGTTCTCCCACGGTCACCAAGGACGGCGTCACTGTCGCCAAGGAGATCGAACTGGAAGACCCGTACGAAAACATGGGCGCCCAGATGGTCAAGGAAGTCGCCAGCAAAACCAGCGACGCCGCCGGCGACGGCACCACGACGGCGACCGTGCTGGCCGAGTCGATCTACCGCGAAGGTCTGAAGTACGTGACCTCCGGCGCAAACCCCATCGGCATCCAGCGCGGCATCCAGAAGGCCGTTGATGCCGCCGTGGAGCAGCTCGCCAAGATCTCCAAGAAGGTCAAGGACAAGGAAGAGATCAAGCAGGTGGCGACCGTTTCGGCCAACTGGGACACGCAGATCGGCGAGATCATTGCCGACGCGATGGACAAGGTTGGCAAGGACGGCACGATCACCGTGGAAGAGGCCAAGTCGATCGACACGACCCTCGAAGTCGTCGAGGGCATGCAGTTCGACAAGGGTTACCTCTCGCCCTACTTCGTCACCAACGCGGAGACGATGGAGTGCAAGCTGGAGGATGCCTACATCCTGAACTTCGAGAAGAAGATCAGCAGCCTCAAGGACCTCCTCCCCGTCCTCGAGAAGGTGGCCAAGCTCGGCAAGCCGTTGCTCATCATCGCCGAGGAAGTCGAAGGGGAAGCCCTCGCGACCCTCGTGGTGAACAAGCTGCGCGGCACGATCAACGTGTGCGCCGTCAAAGCGCCTGGCTTCGGCGACCGCCGCAAGGCCATGTGCGAAGACATCGCGATCCTCACTGGTGGCAAGTTCATCAGCGAAGACCTCGGCATCAAGCTCGAGAGCCTCGAACTGACTGACCTCGGCCGTGCCAAGAGCATCGTGGTGGACAAGGAAAACTGCACGATGGTTGAAGGCGGGGGCAAAGGCTCGGAAATCCAGGGCCGCGTCAACCAGATCCGCCGTCAGATCGAGGAGACCACCTCGGACTACGACCGCGAGAAGTTGCAGGAACGCCTGGCCAAGCTCGCCGGTGGTGTCGCCGTCATTAATGTCGGCGCCGCGACCGAGACCGAAATGAAGGAGAAGAAGGCCCGCGTCGAGGACGCACTGCACGCAACCCGTGCGGCCGTCCAGGAAGGCATCGTTCCTGGCGGTGGCGTGGCGTTGCTGCGCTGCCTGCCAGCGATCGACGCCCTCCACCTCAAGGACGAGGACGAAGCGATCGGTGTCGAGATCGTCAAGAAGGCGATCGAGTCCCCGCTGCGTTCGCTGGCGGCCAATGCCGGCGTGGAAGGCTCCCTGATCGTTCAGGAGGTCAAGCGCCGCAAGGGCAACGACGGTTACAACGTCGCCTCGGGCGAGTACGAAGACCTCGTGAAAGCCGGTGTGGTTGATCCCACGAAGGTCACCCGCAGCGCGCTGCAGAACGCGAGTTCCATCGCGGGGCTGCTCCTCACGACCGAGTGCCTGGTCACCGAGGTGAAGGAGAAGAAAGAGGCGGCGCCTGCTGACCACCACGGTGGCGGCGGCGAAATGGGCTACTAAGCCGCTCCGGGTTCAGAGGAACACAAGAATCGCAGGCGGGGCCGGTCGAAAGGCCGGCCCCGCTTTGCGTTTTGAATCTTACTCGTTCTCTTGCTCCCACTTCTTACTCTCTTCCTCCGCCGACCGATGACGGCGAGAATGAGTATGAGTATGAGAACGAGTAAGAACAGCGTCCGCCTTCGGATGGCCGGCACCCCGGTCGATGCTCTACTTGACCATTCGCTCGCGTTCGTCGAAAGTGCCCGCGTTCCGTCGGGGGCGTACTGGTTTCGACTGGGTCGATGCGCCAGAGGCGGCATGCCGAGGACGATGCGTTGGCCTCGTAAAACATCGCATCAAAACATAGTTGCTAACGAAGAGTTGGCCCTCGCGGCTTAAATCCGCGACGTTCACCAGCCGACGCCTGCTGAGTTGAGTGAACGCCATTGGCAGGCAGAGCCTGGCGCGGGGACAGCGCGTGTCAGGCCGACACTTTCATGCTGACTAAGCAGCGGGATTCGCGTCCGGACGTTATCCTGTAGCCGACAAATCTTCCCGGACTAAGCATGTAGTCGCGGCTGGTTCTTTGTCCTAGGACGCGGGTTCAACTCCCGCCGCCTCCACCATTTTATTGCCTGACGGTCTGCGGCAGATTCCCTGCGGCATCGAAGGGCAGCGGGCGCGGTTCGCTCAACACTTCGAGGTCGGAGCGACCGCGCGCGGCTTCGAGATACGCTTCGGAACATTCCACTTCGACCACATCGAGAGTGTTGCGAATCCACAGCAGCTTCACGCGCGGCGCTTCTACCAGTCCGATGGTGCCGAGCGCGACCTCAAGCGCCTCGCGGTCGGTGTCGTAATGCGGCGGGATCATGCCCACGGCGGGATATCCGGACGTGGTGACGTTGATCCATGTGCTGCGCGTGTCCATCGCTTTGACCACGCGCGTAAGACAAAACTCGGCGTAGCCGATCCCTGTGGCGTTACCGTGCGTCTGCTCGGTAAGGCCGCGGACGATCACGCGCTTGATCTTTGGCGTCTCGTCCGGCGCAGCTTGGTGGATAAGCGCCTTGCGGCCAATGACGTTCGTATCCATGCCGCAGCCGCTGATCTCCTTGCCGATTTCGTCCACGAGCAGGATGTCGGCATGGCTGAACGGCAGTCGCGGAAGCCAGCGACGCGCGAGGGCGAGAAGTTGTTTCTCCTGTTCCTCCAACTCGTGCGGCAACACGGCGCGGAGGAGCGCGGTTTCGTCGTAGGCGTTCTCCACGATGCCGAGGCCGCCGAGCACACGGCCCTTGTCCATCACGCGGCGGGCGACGCTGCGCACGATCTGGTCGAAGGAATAATCCGCGAACGCGCGATGGTACACCGTGGCGCCGTCGTGCTTGCCGAGGCCGATGAGCATCATCTTCATCAGGCCGCTTTGGAGTTCACCTTCGAGCCGCGTGTGTGGCTTCACGCGGTTGACCACGAACACGTGATTCGCATCCGCCGCGTCCCGCGCGAAGTGGACGGGGATGCCCTCGGCGGTGCGGTCGAGGACGACCGTTTCCATGTTGCAGCGCACGGGGCAGCCACAAAAATCCTCAGTGATGCCGTAGTCCGCGAGGATTCGCCGCTGGCCTTCCGGAGTGCCGCCGCCGTGGCTGCCCATCGCGGCGACGATGAACGGCTGCGCGCTGAGGCCTTTGAAGAAATCCACCGCGGCTTTGATGATCAGGTGGATGTTCGCGATGCCGCGGCTGCCGGCGGTGATGGCCACGGTTTCGCCGGGCCGTACGCGCTCGCGGAGGTTGAGCTTCTCCAATTCGCGTCGCGCCTCGCCCGGAACGTCAGCGACGCGGGTCCGCTCGAAGGTCTGCCGCACCCGGAATATCCGTGGGAAGTTCATTTCATCGCGATACCGCGTCATTGCGGCAGCCACTGCACGGCGTCGATGACGACGTAGCCGTCGGCGCCGGCGTTGGAGATGATCACGGCGGCGGGTTGGTCGGCGGCGAAATCGAATTTGCCGAGGGAAAGAAAAAGTCCGTCGATCGGAGGTGCTTTCTTCTGGTTGATGGTCATTCGTTTCACGCCGCCAGCGTGGATGATTTCAACAGCCGTCTTTGACGAGCGGTTGTTGTTCGCGACGTAGCCGAGGCGGACTTCGTAGCGGCCGGGTTTGGGAAGCTTCGCTTCAAAGCGCGCGCTCGCCTTGCCGTCCTTCGCGTTGCCATCGTGGCGGAAGCTGTCGCCAACGAAAGTTTTGCCGACGGTGCTTTCCTTCCAGTCACCGGTGACCTTCGCGTCCTCGTCGTCCAGCACGACTCCCGGCAACTTCTTCGGATCAAGGCCGCGCGTCGTGGCCGGACCGGAGTAGTGAAGAATTTGTCCCTCCTTCAATAAACGCTCACGCAGCGCCGGATAAGGCACGTCTTGCACGGCAATGCCCGCGTCGATGGCCATCGCGGCGGCGGTCGCAGCGGACTCGCCGAGGATCATGAAGACTGGTTCCATGCGGATGCTCCCGAAGGCGATGTGGCTCGCCGACACACACACGGGCACGAGGAGGTTGTCCGCCTGGCCGCGCTTGGGGACGAGCGAACCGTAGGCAATTTCATACGGCCCCTTCGTGCCGACGCCGATGTCGCCCTCATTTTGCACGTAGCCCTCGGGCGTGACGTAACGCTGCACGTTGTGCGAATCGATGCCGTAGCTGCCCATGCCCACCGAGTCGGGCGTCGCGCGTTTCTTGAGCAGGTCGTTCTCCGTCATCACGTAGCTGCCGATCATGCGGCGCGCCTCGCGAATGTAGAGCTGGTGCGACCAGTTGCCGTTGTCGGTGAACTCGTCCTTGGGCAGGCCCCATTGGCGCATCTTTTCCTGCACGTCCTTCGGCACACGCGGGTCGTTGGCGATGAAATAGAGCCAGCCCTTCTGATACGTCTCGTGTTCCTTGATGATCTCGCGGCGGCGCTCGTAGCTCGCGTCGGGATAATCGTAGTTCATCCCGATGTTGTCGGTGCTGAACGGCCCGTGGTTGTTGCAATCGGTCTTGCGATTCGGAACCGGGTCGAACTTGTTGAACGTCTCGCGCCAGCCGGCGTTGAACACGCGCAGCAGCAGCTCATATTGCTTCGGGTCGTAGCCGTCTGGCTTCGGGAACGGGATGCGGTTGTCGGGATGGTCGGTCACGCAATAGCGGAAGCAGTAGGCCTGAACCTTCTTGTCGCCCGCGCCGTATTCGCCGGGCGGCTCGGTGCTCACGCGCGGCAACGCTCCGCTCTTCGCGTCGCCCGGCGTCACGTACGGACTGATGTTCATCTTGCCAAAATGATGCCCGTGATGCAGCACGCCGACCTGCACGCCGTTCCACTTCTCGTCGTAAACCTTCTGCGCCTCGCGGCCGACGTGATACTCCACGCCCGCCGCCGCCATCAAATCGCCCTCGTAGGTCGCGTCGATGAACATCTTCCCCGCGTAGGTCTTGCCACTGAGCATCGTGATCGACGCGATGCGCGCGCCGGACTTCTTCACGCCCTTCGCGCGGTCGAGCCATTCGTCGCGATGGACCGTGAGTTGGTTTTCCCGCACCAAGTCCTCGAAGACCTGCTCGGCCACGTGCGGTTCAAAAATCCACATCGTGCGCTGCTCGCCGTCCACCGCCGGCGTGCCTTGGCCTTTGCCGCCGTATTCCTCCTTCTTCTGCCATTTCCACCCGCCGGCCTTGTCGTAGTGCAGCCAGACGCGATGATAGAACTCGCGCGACAACCCGCCGATGACCGCCTTGTTGCCCGTGTCGGTGAAGCCCAGTCCGCCGCTGGAAAGTCCACCGAGATGTTTGTCCGGCGAGACGACAACGACCGACTTGCCCAGCTTCTTCGCCTGCACCGCCGCGATGACACCCGCGCACGTGCCGCCGTAAATCACCACGTCGTATTCGGCCGCGAAGAGAGGCTGCGACAACACCGCGATGACGAGACCGATGGCGGGACAAATCGAAAAGCGCATACCAGCCGTATGCCTCGTGCGGGCGATTGTGTCGAGGCGGCAGTTTGACCAAGATGGGTTAGGCTGTCGTCCGGCCGTGAACTCGCGGACCACCAGATGAACACGAAAGAATTGATCCGATTGGGCGTGCCGCTTGGAGAAGCGACGCGGCGGGCGGTGGATTTCATTTCCAAGTTCATCCTCGGCAGCGGCGACAAGACGCAGTTGGAGGCGGAGGTGAAGGCGATTGTTGCGAACCCGGCGGCGTTCACGGACGACCCGTTGCGCGGGGAGTTTGCGAAAGCGTTGCTCAATGCGCCACCGCCGCCGCGCGCCGAGCCGGTGAAGTATCGGCAATGGGGCGAGGGCTTGGAGCACGACGCGGTGATGCAGATGGAAAGGGCGTGTCTGCTGCCGGTGTCGGTCGCGGGCGCGCTCATGCCCGACGCGCACGTGGGCTACGGGCTGCCCATCGGCGGCGTGCTCGCGACGGAGAATTCGGTCATCCCTTACGCTGTTGGCGTGGACATCGCGTGCCGGATGAAGATGACGGTGCTCGATCTGCCGGTGCGCGACCTGGAGCGAAAGCAGGACCGGCTCACGCGCGCCATTGAGGCGGAGACGCGCTTCGGCATCGGCGCGAACTTCAAGGAACACCGCCGCGAGCACGACGTGCTGGATGCGGATTGGTCGGTCAGCCCGATCACGCGACAGAACAAGGACCGCGCGTGGTCGCAACTCGGCACGAGCGGGAGCGGGAATCATTTCGTCGAGTTCGGTGTGTTCACGGTGAAGGAGCCGCTTGGAATCCCGCCTTCAGGCGGCTCGGCAGCGGGACCGCCTGAAGGCGGGACTCCGA
>DATDFH010000209.1:0-2301 GCA_036522715.1 Verrucomicrobiia bacterium | reverse complement strand
GCCGTCGAAGTCGTCCGGGTGAAGCTGCGCGAGCTTGTGGCCCTGGCGCCCGCCTGTGGAGAAGCCATCCCAGTAGGCGTACCTCGCGTCCTTGCCGTAGTAGGCCTTGGTAATCTGCTTCGCCTTCACGGCCATCTCGTGGATGCCACGCTGCGCGAAGTCGTTCCACAGCACCTCGTTGATGGTTCCATCGGGAAGCATCGCGAACGATCCGCCGCGTGGCGGTGGCGGCACTCCAACATCGCTGTGCCCGGTATCCGTGTTCGCCGAAACAGCGCCTTCTACCGTCGCGATGAAGGACGGCGTTGGAGTCGTGGTGCCGGCACCGGTTCCACTGTTGGGGGCGCCCGCGAGCAGCGTTAAGGACGTCTGGTTACCGCCAGCCCAACCGCCACCGCCGGCGACGTGAATGCGGTGGTTCCAGTTCGCGGGCGTGGGCAGCCACAGTTCGATGCCGATTCCCGGCGAGGTTGACGGTGCACCGACCGGTCCCGGATTTCCGGGCCCGACGAGCAGCTTCACCATGCAAACGTCGTTCGCCGCGGTCGGTGTCGTGGCAGTGGGCGTTCCAAGTGTGAGAGGGTCGTTCTTCTTGAACGCCCTGACGAGCAATACGGTGGTTAGTGAATCGGGGTGGAAATCGCTTTTAAGGCTGTCGTCGCATGTCAGCAGCTTCTGTGGTTTGCGCGCATCGTTGTCGCGGTCAGCACGCACGGCCTGAGCAAAGGCCAGCGAAAGCGCGATACCCATCGCGCACGCGACTAAGCGTTGCTTGGTCATCTTCAATCTCCCTGGTTGGATCGGGCACGTGCACTTGATTGCACGTTGCCGCAACAATTCCCCGTCAGAAGGACGGCTTCAAGCGCCTTTGCTTTCCTCCTCCAGAGGAGCGGTCAACATACGCGCGCGATTTCTCGATTGTCAAAAGATTTTGGTAACACGCGATATAGTGCAGTTCGCTGTTGAGGCGCGATTCATTAATAAAACTCATTAATGAAGGCTTGGATGTTCACACCATCCATGCACCGCCGTCGACATTGAGGGTCTGGCCGGTGATGAAGTCGCTCGCGCTCGAGGCGAGGAACACCACCGTGCCGACCAGGTCCTCGGGATACTGATCGCGCTTCAAGGCGCGCGCCTGGCGGCGCGGCGCGAGGTACTCCTCGGAGAGCATGCGGCGCTGGTTGTCGTCGGCGATGGTGAGGCCTGGCGTGATGCCATTGACGTTGATGCCGTCGCCACCGACCTCACGCGCAAGCGCGCGCGTGAGGCCGATCACCGCCGCCTTCGAGCTGACGTAGTGCAGGAACATGGGGATGCCACCAAGCACGGTGCCGGACGAGATGTTGATGATCTTTCCACGCCCCTGCTTCTTCATCTGCGGGTACACAGCCCGGCAGCAAAGGAACACGCCCTTCACGTTCACCGCCATGCAGCGGTCCCATTCGTCGAGCGGAATCTGCGTGAACGGTCGCTTCGTAATGGTGCTGTACATCCCCGCGTTGTTGACGAGCACGTCGATCGCGCCATAGGCCTCTACCGCGCGTGCGGCCATGGCTGCGGTCTGCTCGGGCGCGGTCACGTCCACATGCACCGCGACGCCATCGACCTCCTTCGCCACTGCGCGCGCCGCGTCGTCCGCGATATCGGCCACCACCACGCGCGCGCCCTCGGCGGCGAGCGCCTTGCAATAGGCGCGTCCGAGGCCGATGCCGCCGCCGGTGACGATCGCAACCTTGTCTTTAAGCCGCATAGCTTTACTCCACTTTGATGTGTGCCTCGCGCACGACGCGCCGCCATTTGTCGTAGTCGTTCTTCATGAGCTGCGCCAAACCTTCGGGCCCTAGCGCCGTCGGTTCGAGCGCGAAACCGCGGATGCGCTCGCTCACCTCGGGGACCGGCACGGCGGCTGTGATCTCGCTCGCAAGGCGCTGGACGATGTCGTCGGGCGTGCCGGCCGGCGCGAGCATGCCGAACCAGGGATAAGCGTTGTAATCGGGGAAGCCCGATTCCGCGATCGTCGGCAGGTCGGGATGCGAGGCGAGGCGCTGCGTTGTGGCGACGCCGAGAAGGCGCACCTTGCCATTGCGCTCGAAGGCGGCGGCGTTGCCGAGGACGGTGAAGAAGATCGGCACCTGTCCCGCGACGGCGTCCGCCATCGCCGGTGCGCAGCCGCGATAAGGCACGTGCACGAGGTCGATCCCGGCCTGCAAATTCAGAAGCTCGCCCGCGAGGTGCAGCACCGTACCGTTGCCGCAGGACGAGAACGCGTACTTCCCCGGGTTCGCCTTTGCGAGCGCG
>DATDFH010000208.1:0-2874 GCA_036522715.1 Verrucomicrobiia bacterium | reverse complement strand
ATGCCTTCTCACTCCAATCCCACCAACGCGCCATCGCCGCCCGGGGCAAATTGGCGGAAGAAATCTGCCCCGTCTTCCCCACCGGAAAAGCAGCGAAGGTCATCTCCCAAGACAACGGCCCGCGCGAGCAACAGACTCTCGATGCGCTCGCCAAACTCAAGCCCGTGTTCGATCGGCGCAACGGCACCGTCACCGCCGGAAACGCCTCGCAAGTGACCGACGGCGCGGTTGCCTTGTTGGTGATGAGTGAAACGCGCGCGACCGAACTTGGGTTCAAACCGCTCGGTGTTTTGGTGGGCTACGCCTACGCCGGCTGCGACCCGGCGCGGATGGGGATGGGTCCGGTCTTCGCAATGGCACGCGCCGAGGCGCAGACCGGGCTGACACTCGCTGATGCCGACCTCATCGAGATCAATGAAGCCTTCGCGGCGCAAACGCTCGCCGTGATCAAAGCCGCGCAGTCGGAGAAATTTTCGCGCAAGGTTCTTCACCGCGAACGTCCGCTTGGCGAGATTCCCACTGCAAAGCTCAACGTCAACGGCGGCGCGATCGCGCTCGGTCATCCGGTGGGCGCGACCGGAGCGCGTCTGGTCCTGACCGCGCTCAAAGAACTAAAGCGGCGAAACGGTAAACGTGCGCTCGTCAGCTTGTGCGTCGGCGGCGGGCAAGGGGCGGCATTATGGCTGGAAACAATGTAAGCACGGTCACGGTTGAACCCGAGGCGGCCTCGCGGACGTCCAGTCCGTCGCCCGCGCGCGCTTCGGAACGGACCATCAACCACTCCGTTTGCGCCGACGGAATTTGCGTGCTCACCTTCGACCGGCCCGAATCATCGGCGAACATCTTTGATCCGCGCACGCTCGAGGACCTCGCCGCGGAACTGGATTTCATCGAAAGCCAGCCGCAGCTCAAGGGAGTCATCCTCACCAGCGCCAAGCGCTCGATCTTCATCGCCGGGGCCGACCTCAACCGGATGAGCGAAGGCGTGCCCATCGAGAAAGCGCGCGAGCTGCTCGCGCTCGGCCAGTCATTGATGAACCGGGTCGCCGCGTTGCGCGTTCCGACCGCGGCGGCCATCCATGGCGCGGCGCTCGGCGGCGGTTTCGAGATCTGCCTCGCGTGCGATTACCGGATCGCCTCGCCCGACCGAGCAACGAAGATCGGCCTGCCCGAAACGCAACTCGGCCTCCTGCCCGCGTGGGGCGGCGCGACGCGGCTGCCGCGGCTGATTGGATTGCCCCGGGCGCTGGACCTGATTCTCGCCGGCAAAATTCTCGCGCCGAAGCAGGCGCTCAAGCTCGGCCTGGTGGACGAACTCGCGCCGGCGGAATACCTCGTCGAGGTCGCCGCGCGAACCATCCGCAAAGGCAAGCCGCAGCGAGCGAGCCACGGGCTCACGAACAACGCCCTTGCCGCCGCCATCATCGCCAACCGCGCGCGCGCGCAGGTCCTTCGCAAGACCCGTGGACACTATCCCTCGGTGCTCAAGGCCCTCGAAGTCGTCACCCGCGGCATTTCCCGCCCGGTTGCCGACTCGCTCGCACTCGAACGCGAAGGCATCCTTCAATTGCTTCAGACCGATGCGTGCCACAATCTTGTCCGCGTCTTCTTCCTCCAGGAACGCGCGAAGAAGCGCACGCTCCCCGGCGTCGCGCCCAAGCCCGAGCCGAAGCCGATCGCGCGCGCGGCCGTGGTCGGCGCGGGCGTCATGGGCGCGGGCATCGCGCAATGGATCAGCGCACGCGGTCTGCCCGTGATTCTCCGCGACATCAATGCCGACCAGGTTGCCAAAGGCATGGCCAGCATCAGCAAACTCTACCGCGACGGCGTGAAGCGCCACGCGTTCACCGCGATTGAAGCGCGCGAGGGTTTTGATCGGATTCATCCCGCGCCCGATGAAGTGACGTTGCGCAACACCGATCTCGTCATCGAAGCCGCCGTCGAAAAGCTCGAACTCAAAAAGAAAATCTTTGAGCGCCTCGACGAGTTGACCTCGGACGACACAATCCTCGCCACGAACACCTCCGCACTGCCGGTATCGCAGCTTGCCGGCAGCACGCGCCGGCCGGAGCGAGTGGTGGGCCTGCACTTCTTCAACCCCGTCCACCGGATGCAGCTCGTCGAGATCGTCGCCGCGCTTCAGACTTCGCCCGAGGTTCTTCAGCGCGCGGTGCGGTTCACCCAGCAGATCGGCAAGCTGCCCGTCGTGGTGAAGGACAGCCCCGGCTTTCTGGTAAACCGTATCCTCATGCCGTATCTGATCGAGGCCGGGAATTTATTCGAGGCCGGCGCAAGCGTCACCGCGCTCGACGAGGCGATGCTCGATTTCGGCATGCCGATGGGGCCGATGCGGCTGCTCGACGAGGTTGGCATCGACGTGGCCTTGCACGTGGCCCAGACGCTGGCCGCCAGTTTCAGCGATCGCCTGAAGGTTCCCGAGGTGTTGGGGCGGATGATTCAAGCCGGCTCGCTGGGGCGCAAGAGCGGGCGTGGTTTCTACCTGCACGATCGCGGCAAGGAGCCGCGACCCAACGCACGAAGCGGGATGGAACGCGCGTTCCCACACGACGAGTTGCAGGAGCGCATGGTCTTCCTGATGATCAACGAAGCCGCGCGGTGCCTGGAGGAACGCGTCGTCACCGACCCGGCGGACGTGGACTTCGCGATGATCATGGGGACCGGCTTCGCGCCATTCCGCGGCGGACCATTGCGTTATGCCGATGCGCTCGGCGCCGCAAAGGTGGTCGGGGCAATGCAGCATCTCGTGGACAACGACGCGCCGCACTTCGTCCCCTGTGCCCTGCTCCGAAGCATGGCCACCGCGGGGAAGGGGTTTTACTCAGAGCGTTGAGGCATCATGAGCGAATTGAAAAC
>DATDFH010000207.1:0-10412 GCA_036522715.1 Verrucomicrobiia bacterium | reverse complement strand
GAACAACTCAGGCAGCAGCAAGAGCGGATGGGGCAAAAGCCAGACCAGCGCCATGGCGTCGCTGGCCGCGCGGTGCAACGACGCGGCGAGCGCCGGTTCCGCGCCGGCCAAGGCCTCGCGCAACAACCGCGCCTTTAACTCTTCCAACTCGTGCTCCAGCGTCGCCCGGAAGGACGTGTCGGTTCCGGGTGGGTTCGCGAACCGGGTTTCCGGTCCGAACTTTGCGTTCAGTGTCACTCGTCTGTTGTTCATAAACTCTTTCATTGGTTGCGCCCCGCGACTGCCGGGGCAAAAGCACGAACCCCACGACTGCCTCGGCAATCGTGGGGTTCGGCGAAATCCGGAGGTTCGGTTACGAATTCACGATGCGAGGCCGGGGCGTCCCACGCTGCCAGAGGACCGCGTGGGTCATCAGGCAGTCCACGCGGGACACGCGTGCGCAAACCGGCTTGTGAATCGTGAAGTTCATCACAGCGCGCGGAAGGAACAACAGGTGGCGCTGCTTGTCAAAATATTTTCCCAACAAAAACTTCTCCGGTGCCGCCGACCGCTGGTTCCGGGGCGGAAACCGCGCCTGCAAAGTGCGGTCTCGAACCCCGGACACCCGCGAGCGCTCCGGCTCACATCTGCAGGCACACCGCCTTGGTCGCGGTGTAGAGGTCGATGGCCTCGTGGCCCATCTCACGGCCCCAGCCGGATTGCTTGTAGCCGCCGAAGGGCAGCGCGGAATCGAACACATTGTAGCAGTTGATCCACACTGTGCCGGCGTGCAAACCGGCGGCGATGCGGTGTGCCTTGCTCACGTCGCGGGTCCACACGGCGGCGGCCAGACCGTAGATGTTTCGATTCGCCGCCGTGACGACCTCGCTGACGTCTGTGAACGGAATCGCGCACACGACCGGGCCGAAGATTTCCTCGTCCACGACTTTCATGCCCGGTTTGGTGTTCACGAGCACGGTCGGCTCGACGAAGTAGCCGCGGTCGCCTTTGCGGTGGCCGCCGGCGACGGCCTTCGCGCCTTCGCGGGCGCCTGCGTCGAGGTAGCCGAGCACGCGGTTGAGTTGCTCGTCCGAGACCAGCGGACCCATCTGCGTGTCGGGCGCCATGCCGGGGCCGAGTTTGATCTTCTTCGCCGCGGCGGCGACACCATCGACGACGGCATCGAATTTCTTCTTGTGGACGTACAATCGCGAGCCGGCGCAGCAGCACTGGCCGTGGTTGAAGAACACTGCGTTGGCCGCGCCTGCGATGGCCGTGTCCATGTCGGCGTCTTCGAGGACGATGTTGGGCGACTTGCCACCCAGTTCCAACGAGACCTTCTTGAGGTTTCCCGCGGCTGCCTTGACGATGAGCTTGCCCACTTCGGTTGAACCGGTGAAAGCAACCTTGTCAACGTCCCGGTGCGCCGCCAGCGCCGCGCCCGCGGTTTCGCCATATCCGGTAACAATGTTCACCACTCCCGCCGGGAAGCCCGCCTGCTCGATCAGTTCGCCCAGCCGCAACGCCGTCATCGGCGTCTGTTCGGCGGGCTTGAGCACAACGGTGCAGCCGACCGCCAGCGCGGGCCCAAGTTTCCACGCCGCCATCAGCAGCGGGAAATTCCACGGAATGATCTGGCCGGCCACGCCGATGGGTTCGCGCCGCGTGTAGGCGAGAAACTCGGCGCCTGGCATGTAGGGAACGGAGATGGGAATCGTGTTCCCTTCGATCTTGGTCGCCCAGCCGGCCATGTACCGGAACATGTCCACGGACAGTGGTACGTCAGCCGCGCGCGCGACGGCGAAAGGCTTCCCGTTGTCGAGCGACTCAAGCTCCGCGAACTCGTCGGTGTGCTTCTCCAACAGGTCGGCCAGCTTCCACAGCATCCGGCCACGTTCCGATGGCGTCACGCGGCGCCACGGCCCCTCGAAGGCGCGCCGCGCCGCCTTCACCGCGCGGTCGATGTCCTCGTGATCGCCTTCGGCAATGTGCGCGAGCACTTCGCCGGTCGCGGGGTTGAGGGTGGGAAATGTTTTGCCCGAGGCGGCGGGGATCCACTGGCCGTCGATGAACAGCCGGCGCGGCATCCGGGAAAGTTTCAGGTGACCGTTGTGCGAGAGCGCGGTGGTGGCGGCGGGTTGGCGGCGGGATTTGGGAAGAGTGACAGTTTTCATACGCAGATTTTTTTTTGAATTGAACGTGGACCCGTGGAGGCGCGGCCGCACGGTCGCGCGCGCGGAGACGAGGCGAATGTCGGCCCGACCTACAGAGGCTGTCAAGCGGCGAACAAAACCCCGCGCCGTGGAGACGCGGGGCCTTGGTGAGAAACAGCGGCTCAGTTTGTGAAATACTCGCGCGGATCGACAATCTTCCCGGCGATGGCGCTGGCTGCAACGGTTGCGGGCGACGCGAGGAACACCTGCGATTCCTTGTGGCCCATGCGGCCGGGGAAATTGCGGTTGGTCGCGCTGATGCACTTGAGGCCCGCCTGGTTCATGCGGCCGAACGTGTCCACCGGGCCGCCGAGGCAGGCGGAGCAGCCGGCGTTTTCGGTCATGCGCACCCCGGCGTCTTCGAGAATCTGCCAGATCGTTTTGTCGCCCCAGCGCGTGTTCTGCAAATCGTGCACGATCTCTGGCGTCGCCGGCACGCCGAAGGTGTCGATGCTCACGCGCTTGCCGCGCAATACGTGGGCGAACTCCACGAAGTCGCTGGTCTTGCCGCCCGTACACGAGCCGACGTAGGCGCGGTCGAGCTTGATGTTGCCGAGTTCCTTCGCCTTCTTGCGCTGGCCAGGATCGGGATGACACGCGACGGTCGGCTCCAGTTTGTCGAGGTCCACGACGAGATCATACGCGAACTTCTGGTCCACATCCGGCTCGACAGGCTCATAAGCCTGCTTCGTACCGTTGAGCCGCGTGCGCGCGTCCACGTATTCCGCCGTGCGCGCGTCGAACGGAAAAATGCCGTTCTTGCCACCGGCTTCAATCGCCATGTTCGCAATCGTCATGCGGTCGTCCATCGAAAGGCTCGCGACGCCCGGCCCGTCGAACTGCATCGCGCGGTAGGTCGCGCCGTCGAAGCCGATCTCGCCGATGACGTGGAGGATGATGTCCTTGGCCATCACGCCGGGCTGCAATTTGCCTTCGAGCCGGAAGCGCATCGTCTCGGGGACCTTGATGAGCAGCTTGCCTGTGCCGAGCACGAAACCCGCGTCGGTGTTGCCGATGCCGGTGGCGAACTCGTTGAACGCGCCCGCCATGCACGTGTGCGAGTCGGTGCCGAACAGGATTTCCCCGGGCCGCGTGTGGCCCTTGGCGGGCAGCGCGGTGTGGCAGACGCCCGCATACTGCGAGCCGTATTGCCGCTTCATGTTGCCCTTGGTCGCATCGAAAACCCAGTGCCCATTCGGATCGTCGATCACGTCGTAAAAGTACGGCAGCGCCTGCTCCTTCGAGAAATCGCGCAGGATATCGACGTTGCGGTTGGACTTCGAGTCAGCGGTGAAAATGTAGTGGTCCGGGATGATGACCACGCGCTGGCGGTCCCACACCTTCGCGTCCTTGCCGAATTCGCGCTTGAACACGCCGATGGTTCCCGGCCCGCACACGTCGTGAGTCATCAGCACGTCGGCCTTCACCCAGATGTTGTCGCCGGCCTGGACCGAGGCTTTGCCAGCGGCGCGGGCGAGGAGTTTTTCAGTCAGCGTCATAATTCAGGCCCAGCAAACTAGCGAAGCCAGCGGAGCGCTGCAACACGGGAAAAAGGAAGGGCGCGCGCCGCAAACCAACAAGCGGCGCGCGCTCCGGGGGCAGAGGAAATTTTCAGCCCGTGACCATGATCTTGAACCCGGTCTCGACCCGGACGACGTCGCACTTGCGGCCAAGTTTTTCGGCGATGGTGCGTGCGAGGCGCGCGCGGTGTTCGAGTGGCGTGGTGATGCTCGTGCGCCGGCGTGCGAAAAGTTTTTTGATCCGGCGCGCCCATTGGCGGTCGGCGGCGCTGGCCTCCGCGGCCGTGGCAAAGCCGGCCGTCAACAGAAACGCCAGGGCGAGCGAGTGAGGGGTGTTCATCATTGCCGCGTTGTTCGTCGCGGAATTGAAAGCTGGCGCGATGCCAGTCCGGAAGCGTGCGTGGAATTGCGCGCCAAAGCATGGCGGTGTCCGAATTCAGGACTGCCGCTGTCCCGGTGGCGGCTGCCGACCCGTCACTTGCGGAACGGTGCGAGCCCGAAATGGCACAGCAGCCACAGCGGCACGGCGAAGATCAGGATCGCGATCACCCGCGCCCACGACCAGGCGAGGTAGCTGGCCTGGATCGGGAAGATCGCGATCATGAAATAATTGCTGAACCGCGCGTGGCCGAGGAACGAACAGCCGGGCGGGAATTTTTTCCGCAGCCCGCTGAAGAGCGCCACCAGCCCAACTGCGGCGACGATCAGCGTGACCGCGACGTTGACGGCGAGCAACACGTCGAGCGTGATCTGCGGCGCCTTCGCCGCCCGCGTGCCGAAAAGCTGGTAGAGCCAGTGCGCGGAGGACCACAGGAAGCTGAAACCTGTGTTGAGCGCCGTTCGGGCTGAGGCCTTGTTGGAGGTCAGTTCGTTGACCAGCCAGCCGAAGTAGAGCGGTACAATGCCCCACACCAGTTCCGCGTGCAGGAACGGCGTGCGGATCAGGTCCCAGAAAATGTTCGCGTATTGCGCCAGCACGCTGCGCCTTCTACCAGCTTGCGCGCGTGGGGCAACTTGTTTTCAAGACAACGCGTCGGCAGATCACGGCGCGAATTTCTGAATGCGTTGGTTCGAGGCGTCCACGACATAGACGTAGCCCTTGCTGTCCATCGCCATCGCGTGCGGCAGATGGAACTGTCCGGGTGCTTCGCCTTCGGATTCATTGAGGCTCAGGAGGAATTTCCCCTCCGGTGTGAACAGTTGCACCCGGCTGTTCGTCGCGCTCACCCACACGCGCCCGCGGCGATCCACCAGCACGCCGATCGGTCCGGGCAGTGGCGTGCGCGTCGGTTTCTCCCGACCGCCAAAGCCGCCGGGTTCCTTGTTGTTGCTGCCCCAGGCAGCGAGCGGCTTTCCATCGGCGGTGAGCCGCTGGATGCGGCCGTCGTGCGACTCGGTCGTGTAAATGTTACCGCGCGCGTCGAAGGCGAGGAAGTGCGGGCCGCCGAAGCGGCTGCCGAATTTGTCGCCGCCGCCGAACTGGCCCGGCTCTTTTCCATGCCCGCCCCAGCTCGACAGAAATTTTCCATCGAGCGTGAAGCGTTGCACGCGATGGTTTCCCTGGTCGGCGACGAAGAGCGCGCCGTCTTGACCAATTGCGAGGCCACCCAGCTTGTCGAACTCGCCGTCGCCTTTGCCGGCCTTTCCCCATTTGCGGAGCGGCATGCCGTTGAGGTCGTAAACCTGCAACTCGGGATTCAGCATCGAGGTCACGAAAACTTCCTCCCGATCATTCACTGCGATGCCGCCGGGATTGTTCACGCAAGGAAACTGACCGACGTATTTCCCGCTCGGGTCGAACTTCTGCACGCGGCTGTTGTTGAACTCCGCGATGCAGATCACGTCCTTGCGGCTGATCGCGATGCCGATGGGTGAACGAAACTCGCCCGGCCCGGTTCCCTTCTGGCCCCACGCGAGCACGAAGCGGGGCGCGCGTTCCGCGAAGCTCGAAGCGCAAAGCGCAAAGCTGAACAGGAACACGCCGGAAGAACGAAAAAGGCGATGCGAGGACATGCCGCCATTGAAGTGAAAATCCGGACACGCCGCGAGTCATTCCGTAGCAGTCGAGGTCACGAGACTCCATCTGAACCGGGCAGGAGCGGCGTCCTTCTCGATTCGTTCAAAGTGAGTCTCGTGACCTCGACTGCTACGGAATCAGTCCGCCGCGCGGAACGTGTAAAGGTCGGCATCCTTCAACTGAAACTCCAGGCGGACGACCTTGCCCTTGAGTTCGTCGAGCGACTTGCTTCCCCACTTCACTTCTTGCGCGACGCTGTCGTCCTTGAAGGGCGGCATGTCGTCGTAGTTGAGACCCTTGATCGGCTTCCGCAATTCGTCCGAGACGCGCACTTTCATCTCGCCTGCCTTCGCATCGACGTTGACCAGCAGCCCTCCGCCGGGCCAACGGATCGCCCGCGTGCAGACCACGCCGCCGGTCTTCGGGCCGTGCTGTGAGATGAAGCCCTCCTTGCGCAGCGTCGCGAGACCGATCGCTCCGACGCGGCCCTTGGGGTCGTCGTGCGCGCCGTCGAAGCCGGCATAGTAAATCCACCACTCGTCGCCGACTTCCACCCAGCGCGCGGTGCCAACCACCATCGAGTGGTCCCACGCGCCCTTGGGACCGAACTCGATGAGGTGCTGGCGCGCGGGCAGGCGCTCGAAATTCCAACCGTCGCGGCTCCAGGCGATTTCGCTGGCGTAGAGATCGTTCCACAGAAACGGCGCGAGGTGTCCCCACCAGATGCCGGCGTGGCGGTGGACGGGCATCGCCATAAAATAATTGTAGCCGAGTTCCGCGTCGCGTTCGTCGGGCATGAGCATCGTCTGCGGACGAATGTTCCATTCGGTCCAGAGTTCCTTGCTGCTCATGCGCGAGAGGCCACGGCGCGACTCGCCGCCGCTAAGCGGATCCTTCGTCTGCCCGATCGCGTGGTAGATGTGCTTCGAGCGGCAGAACATCACGTATTCACCGTGCGCAGCGTCGTAATGGATCGTGTTGTGCGTGTCGCTGGGGAGCTTCGCGATGAGCGTGTCGCTTTTCTCGTCCCAATGGATGCCGTCGTTCGAACCGACGAGGCGGATGCCATTCAGCGGGGCGGTGCTGCCGAGGTAATGCATGACGTAGCGGAAGCCGCGGCGGTCCTTCTCCGGGAGATCAAGGATCTGCGGCGCTCCGGAACCGCATTGCGGCGCTGCGATATGATGGATAACGGTGTTGCGCGCGAGGTTCCATTCCTTCGCGTTGGGGAACAGATCGAGCGCGGGCTTTTCCCAATGGACTCCATCCTTCGATTCCGCGTAGGCAACCGAGATGGAGTAGTTGCCCTTCAGCTTGCTGTCCTTCGCGTTCTTCACGTTCGCCTGATACCACATGCGGAACGTTCCATCGGACTCGCGCAGTGCCCACAGATGGCTCGGATCATCACCGGTGATGAGCGGATTGGCCGGGTGCTTCTTCGGCTGATGCAACACGCGCTTGACCGGCTCGCCTTTGGACTTCAATCCCCAAGTCGTATCCACCGCGTAAAGGTCGAAGACGAACTGCGGCTCGTGTCCGATCTCCATCGGCTCCGGCGGGATCACCACCGCGAGCGCCAGCGGCGACGAATTCGTCAGGAGAAGCAGGGAGGTGCCGAGAAACGCCGTGAGGCAGATGGTAGGCTTCATGAGAGGAGAATCGACCACAAGTAGACGGTGCGGATCAGAATTCCTTCGGTCTCAATGCGTGCGGCTTCACGTCGCGAGCGGACCTCCGTTCAGGGCACGGCAACCTTGTAGAAGCGCCTTGGCAGCATTGGTGCCTCGGGGTCTTGCAAGACGAAGTTGCCCAGAGGATCGGCGATGAGATTGATGAGCGGGAGCCACGGACCGGAGAGATTTGTCGTGGCGAGGATGGAGTAGTTCCAGCCCGGTGTGCCGGTGAACGGAGTCTGCGCAGTTCCATTCGGCAGGAGTTGCGGCCCGCTTGCGAGCGTAACTTCGGGGAAGGTAATCACGCTGTCGTGCTCGATGACGACGCGCGGGCCTTTCCAAGGTTCGGCGTAGTGGTTGCGCGTGTAGAAGTTTGCGCCGGCGAACGATGGATTAGCCGGCGACTGGATGAGCAGGCCGTAGTTCGGCAGCGTGCCGTTGGCCCAAGAATTGACGGCGCCCGTGATGTCCAGGTCCACGAAGCTAAACTTGTTCGACACCACTGCCGAGCCGACCAGCGTTGCATCCAAATCGCCGCCGCCGTTCGTCCACGCGTGTTCGGTGTAAACGCCGGCCGAGACGTAATCCACCGTCCACGCGCGCCACGAAACCCCATCGGCCCAGCCGCCGCCCCACGTCGAAGTGCCCTCGGTCCAGTCGTGCGTGAGGCGATAGGCGTTGAGCGACTGCGTCGCGGTCGCGAGCGACGAGCAATAGAGGCGGAGCGTCGCGCGGCTGACGGGGCGGTTGGTGGTGCTGGCGGGAACGGGGAACCAAACCAGCGCGCGGTCGCGGCCGGAGTAGGAAACCAACATCGTGTTCAGCCCGCCGTTGTTGCCCTTGCCCGCGACGCTCGCGTCGTTGATGGAGATCGAAGCGTCGCGAAAAGAAACGGATTCGAGTGTAGCCGCGTTGGTGCCGCCGAAGCTCACGGGCAGCGTCGCGCTGGTGAGCCGGTTCGGCGGCGCTTGCAGGTCGGCGACGTTGGTGACGGTCAACTGATACGTTCGCGCCGGTTGCAGGAGCGACGTAAGCAAGGTGACGCTGCGGCCATCCATTGCCGGCGTGGCGCCGAGGATTTGCGCGCCACCGTCGAGCGCGAAGTTCGCGAGGCGTGCGAGGTCGTAGGCGGAAACGGGCTCATTGAAATCCACCGTGACGCTCGTCTGCGAACTGGCGCGCGCGGCGAGCACCGTTGGCGGATTCGTGTCCGGACCCGTGGTAAGGCGCAGCGCGAGGTCGGTCGTGAATGCGGGCATCGTGAGCGTCGGCGCGCTGCCTGTGTAGTTGCTCACGACGATGTTCGAGCCAAGGTTCGGGCTGTACCACTCGACCTGATACGCGTTCGACGCGACCGAAAACGAAATCGTTTTACCCGAGTTCGTCGCGGCGTGATCCAGTTTGTTGTGGACGTAGAAGAGATAGGTCTTCGCCTCATGCGAAGCGACGCCCCACGTTTCCAGATTGGTCGTGTCGTTGAGCGTTCCCGGGTGCGGGGCCAGGATCGTCGCCAGCTGCTTCGCGATGAAGCGGTTGAAACAGGCGGTGTAGCGGCGCAGTTCGGGACCGTAGAACGTGTTGTTGTTCCCGCCCCACGGCGACGGGCCGTTGGTGAAGGCCAGACGCTGGTCGTCCCAAAAGCACAGTCCGCCCGCGACGAAGAAGCTCGACCAGATGGCCGTGCGGAATCTCACAGGCGTGTTGTTGCCCAAGGCCGGGTCGGTTCCTGAGTTGCCGAACTCGTCGATGATGATGGGCTTGCCATAGGCGGCGTTGCAAAACCCCGCCGTTGTCGCGGCGAACGCGGTATCAGCGCCGCCGGGATACCAATGCGGCGCCGACAAGTCGGACCACGCCTGCGTCGGCTGGTCGTAGGTCGTGCAGATCGGATGCTGATAGGGATCGATCGAACTCAGGTAGGCCGAGATTTCATCGAACCACGCGGGTGAGAGTCCGTTGTCGGTCGGATAGACCTCGTTGAAGTGCTCCCAAACGTCCACGTAAGCGCCCCAGCGCGCGACGATGTAGTCGAGGCACCGCTTGTAAATCTCCTTGCCCGCGGGGTTGGAATACAACTCGGCGCTGTTGGTGATCGGGCCTCCGTTGGCCGCGTTGAACGGATGACCCGCCCACGACCCGACCTTGTTGTTGATGCAATCAATGAACGCGATGTGCCGCCGCTTGAGGTTGGCGCGGTGGTCGTCGATCCCCTTTCCCTGGGCAATGTCGAAGGTCAGCGGCGAAGCGGTGGCGATCACGCCGTCGGCGAAATAGCCGATGCGCCGGGTGACATTGATCCCTTCGCCGTTGCCGGGCAGACGCTGCGCGACGCGCACGTTGTCGATGGAAACGAAATAAAACTGCACGTTCGTCGGAAAAGACACCGACGCTGCGGGAAGCAGCCAGCGAATCCAGCGCGTGCCGGTTTCCTGAAGCGGCACCGTGAGCGTCTGATAGCTCCAGTTGTAGCCGGTCACGGTGTTTTGGTCGCAAGTGAATACCGTCGTCCAGTTCGTCTGATCGGGCGAGACCTGCACGGACACGGCGTAGGCGAAACCGTTGGCCGGCGTGGCGTTCGAGCCGGCATCCACGCTCATCTTCGACGAGGCCGAAAAAAAGAGCAGGTCGCCCGGCTGCAACACGACCGGCGGCGTGGTGAGCGTGTGATCGGACGCGTTGTGGTTTTCCAGATCGATCGCCATGCAGTGCGAGCCACCCACGCCTTGTTGATTGCGCGCGCCCCAGCGCTTGCCCTGCCACAATCCGGTGAACATCGCCGGCTCGTTCGTCGGCGTGTACGTCCACGACGCCGACGAGCTGGTCGGCACTGCGGGGCTCCAGTTCTCAAAGCGCGCCATCTGCGGCGTGCGCCCCGTCATCACGTCGATGTAGTAATCGAAATCCACGAGGACGCCGGCGTTGGAAGTCGTGGACGAGGGGATGTTTTCCACTTCGCACAAGTAGCCGCCTCCTTGGGTCACACCTTGCGCGCCCACCGGATGAAACGCGC
>DATDFH010000206.1:0-4844 GCA_036522715.1 Verrucomicrobiia bacterium | reverse complement strand
GGTGAAGCGCATCGAGGGCGACAAGCGTCTCCAGCTCCGCACACTGCCCGAACTGGACTATTACAAGGCGCAGACCAAGACCGCCGTGCCGATCCGCTGGATGGGCAATTTCCTAGCGAAGTTCATGTCCATCGGCGCAATCTTCGCCGCGATGAACACGATGTATGCCGCGGTGGGCGCGCGCACGCGCGAAGTCGGCACGCTGCGCGTGCTGGGCTTCCGGCGGCGTACGGTGGTGTTGAGCTTCCTGATCGAGGGCGTGCTGCTCGCGTTGATCGGCGGCGTGCTCGGCATCGGCGTGGCGTTTCTGCTCAACGGCACCACGGTGAGCTGGTTCGGCTTCGAGACGTTCAGCGAAATCATCTTCGAGTTCGCCATCACGCCCGCGCTGATGCTCAAGGGGCTTCAGTTCGCCATCGCCGTCGGTCTGGCGGGAACGCTTCTCCCCGCGCTGCGCGCTGCGCGACTGCCGGTGATCACCGCGCTCAAATCCGTATGAACCAGGACAAGTTGCAGCAACTCCACATCGAGTCGGGCGCGAAGCAGCGCTCGCACGCGCCGCTGTGGGCGATCTTCCTCGGTGTGGTCATCGTTGCTGCCGTCGCGGTGTTTTTCATGTGGCCGCGCGCCTCGGACAAAGTTCGCGTCTTCGCCGGTGCAGGCGAACATCGCACGACGAGTGAGGACGCTGCTCCAAAACCGAAGTCCACTGCGTCCGCCGCCGGAAAATCCCAGGCGGCGACGGTCGCGAATCCGGCGCCCTCTGCATCGGGTCGCGTCGAAAACTCGGTGCTCACCGTGACCGGCTACATCATCAACCGCGAGCGCATCGAACTCAGCCCGCGTTTCCTCGGCGTGGTGAAATGGATCGGCGTGAAGAAAGGTGACGCAGTCACGAACGGCCAGGTGGTCGTGCTGCTCGACGACGCCGAGTACCGCGCGCGGCTGGCCGAGATCGAGGGCCGGCTCGCGTCGGCGAAAGTCGGTGTGGTGAAGGCGGAGTTGGATTTCAAACGCGCGAAGGAATTGGTTTCGACCAAGGTCGAAATGCAGAAGACCGAGGACGATGCGCGGCTCCAACTCGAAGCGATGAAGGCGCAGGTGAACGAAGTCCAGGGCGCGATCCAATTGATCAAGACTTACCTCGACTGGTGCATCATCCGGTCTCCGATCGATGGCGTTGTGTTGGAAAAGCTGGTTGATCCGAACGAACTGGTGGTGCCGCAAAGTTTCGGTGGCACGCGCGGCCCTAGCACGGCGCTGATTTCTGTCGCTGACCTAAAGGATTTGCAGGTGGAGATTGAGTTGAATGAAGCGGATCTGTCGAAAGTTTCGCTCAACCAGAAGTGCCGCATCAGCCCCGAAGCCTACCTGGACAAATCCTACGAGGGTTACGTGGCCGAGATCGCCCCTGAAGCCAACCGTCAGAAGGGCACGCTGCAAATCAAGGTGCAGATCAAGGACCCGGACAAGTTCCTTACCCCGGAGTTGTCGGCGAAGGTTGATTTCTTGAAAGACGCGGCGGGCGGCAAGTAAGCGGGTCCGCGCCGCGGAGTGGGCCGGCGCAGTTCGCCGCCGGGGATGACCAAATTGACGGAAAAGTCCGGTTGACACCCCGCACGGATTTTGGTCTAGTCACCCTCCCTTTGCGGGAAAATTTATGTACGCGATTTTGGAAACGGGCGGAAAACAGTACCGGGTCGCCGCTGGTGACACGCTGGAAATCGAGCGCCTCGAAGTCGAGGCAGGCCAGCCGACCACCTTCAACCGGGTGCTGCTCGTCAACAACGACGGCCAACTCAGCGTGGGCACCCCGACCGTGGCGAACGCCAGCGTCGAGGCCGACGTCGTCGAGCACAAGCGCGGCGAGAAGAAGCTGACTTTCAAGATGAAGCGCCGGAAAGGCTATCACAAGACAATCGGCCACCGGCAGGAACTGACCATCGTCAAAATCAAAGAGATCAAGGCTTAGTTATGGCACACAAAAAAGGCGGCGGCTCCAGCCGCAACGGCCGCGACAGCAATTCGCAACGTCTGGGCGTGAAAGAATTTGGCGGGCACGTCGTCACTGCGGGCAGCATCATCGTGCGTCAGCGCGGCTCGAAGTTTGTCGCCGGCAAGAATGTCGGCACCGGCCGCGACTGGACACTCTTCGCACTGGTCGATGGCACCGTGAATTTCGACAAGGGCAGCCGCCGCGTGAATGTTGCGCCGGCGCCGGTCCCGGAAAAGAACTAGTCCGTGCCCCACATTTCGCGGCGAGGTCGCATCGGCCTCGCCGTTTTTGTTTTCTGAGCCGTTCCGATGTTCATCGACGAGATCAAAGTTTATGCCCGCGCCGGACACGGCGGGAAGGGTTGCGTCTCGTTCCTGCGTGAGGCCTACCGGCCCAAGGGCGGCCCGGCCGGTGGCAACGGCGGACGCGGCGGTGACGTGATTCTCCAGGCCGATCACGATCTCAACAACCTCATCAACCAGTTTTACACGCCGCGTCTCATCGCCGAGGATGGCGAGTTCGGCATGGGCAAGGGAAAGGACGGCCACGCGGGCAAGGACATCATTATCAAGGTCCCGTGCGGCACGCTGGTGTGGCGCTTGCCGTCGAGCGGCGGCGGCGACATTGACGCGGAGGTCGCAAGCGACGACGAGGCGCCACTTCGCGACAAGGCGTTGCACGTAAGCACCAGCCAGCGGCCCGTCATTCGCCACTCCGGCTCGGCGCGCGCGATGGAGATTGATTTGTCTTCCGAGGAGCAGTCCCCTGCGCATCTGGCGGCGTCGGAAAAGGGTGAGTTGATCGCGGATCTGACCGAACACGGACAACAGTTCGTGCTGTGCAAAGGCGGGCGCGGCGGCTTGGGCAACCGCAACTTCGCCACGGCCAAGCGCCAGACGCCACGTTTCGCGCAGCCCGGTGAACCCGGCGGCGAAGGCGAGTTCCTCTTCGAGTTGCGCATAATTGCCGACGTGGGCCTCGTCGGTTACCCGAACGCCGGCAAGTCCACGCTGCTCACTGCGATCTCGCACGCGCGGCCGAAGGTCGCGCCGTATCCGTTCACCACGCTCACCCCGCAAATCGGCATCGTGGAATATCCGGTGGACTTTCACCGTCTCGTCGTCTGCGACGTGCCGGGTCTCATCGAAGGCGCGCATCAGAATGTCGGCCTCGGACACGAATTCCTGCGGCACATCCAGCGCTGCAAGGTGCTCGTGCTCCTCCTCGACATGGCCGGCAGCGACGGCCGCGCGCCGTGGGATGATTACAAGAACCTGCTGAACGAACTTGGCCTCTACGACGCGGCGTTGCTGGAGAAACCCCGGATTGTGGTTGCCAATAAAATGGACGAACCGCAGGCCGAAGCGAACGTGAAAACCTTCAAACGCAAGATTCGCAAGGTGCCTGTGCTCCCGATCGCCGCCGCGTTTGACGAAGGGATCGACAAGTTCAAGAAAACCATCCGCGATGCCGTGGCAGAGGCGCGCAAGGACTAGCTGCCGACGAATCACGCGAAGCATCGCGAAATTTTCACTCAACTTCCCGCGCTCCTTTCGCGATGCTTCGCGTGTTTAGCGGGCAAAAGATTTTATGCTCAAAGCCGGAATCGTCGGTCTGCCCAACGTGGGCAAGTCCACCCTGTTCAACGCCGTCACGCGCACGCGCAAGGCGGAGGCGGCCAACTATCCCTTCTGCACCATTGATCCGAACGTTGGTGTCGTCACCGTGCCCGACGACCGGCTCTACGTCCTGCAGAAGATCGCGAAGACCGGCGTCGTCATCCCGGCGGCGATCGAGTTCGTCGATATCGCCGGCCTGGTGAAGGGTGCGAGCGCGGGCGAGGGTCTTGGCAACAAATTCCTCAGCCACATTCGCGAGGTCGATGCCATCGTGCAGGTCGTCCGATGCTTCGAGGACGCCGACATTCACCACGTCGCTGGCGCCATCGATCCCATCCGCGACATCGAGACGGTCAACACCGAACTTGTGCTCTGCGACCTCGAAGGCGTGAAGAAGCGTCTGGAGAAAGTCGGCAAGGACGCCAAGCGCGGCGAGAAAGTGGCTGTCGCTGAGGAAGCCGTGCTGAAAAAGCTCGAACCGCACCTCAACGCCGGAAAGATTGCGCTCACCCTCGACCTCACGCCGGAGGAAAAGGCCATCAGCCGCGGCTTCTACCTCCTGACCGACAAGCCCACGATCTTTGCCGCCAACGTCAAGGAGTCCGACCTCGCCACCGCGGCCACGAACCCGCACGTCGCCAGCGTCCGGCGGTATGCGCAGACCCACATCGGCTGCGAGACCGTCATCATCAGCGCCCAGATTGAGAGCGACCTCATCGACCTCTCGCCTGACGAAGCAAAGCAGTTCCTCAAGGAACTTGGCGTCGAGGAATCTGGCGTGGGCGCGCTCATCAAGGCCACCTACCATTTGCTCGGCTTGCGTACCTACTTCACCGCCGGTGAAAAGGAAGTCCGCGCCTGGACCATCCACGCCGGCGACACCGCGCCCAAGGCGGCGGGCGTGATCCATTCCGACTTCGAACGCGGTTTCATCAAGGCCGAAACCGTCGCCTACGACGACCTTTCGCAACTCGGCTCGATCGCCGCCGCGCGCGAGAAGGGCCTCTACCGGATGGAAGGCAAGGAATACGTTGTGAAGGATGGAGATGTCCTTCTCTTTAAATTCAACGTCTAGCGATTCGCGTTCCGACGCTGAGCACCTGGCGATATAGGCGCTCGCGGAATGCCATTGCATTCCTTTCATAATCCTCCCCATCATTCCCAATCCTATGAGAAACAAAATTGCTCTATCCCTTTGCCTCCTGCTTTCCGTCTGCTCTCTACGCGCT
>DATDFH010000205.1:0-13612 GCA_036522715.1 Verrucomicrobiia bacterium | reverse complement strand
GCCCGGCCCTCTTTGTCGTGGCCCAGACGAATCTTCGTCAACCCGCGGCCGAGCCACGCGTTTCCAAGCGCGCCGTCGATGGCGATCGCCTTTCCAAACGAATCCTGCGCGGCGGCGATCTGATTATCGGCGCTCAGCAAGAAGCCCCTCAGTGCCTGCCCTTGCGCGTTCTGCGGTGAAAGTGCTAGGCCGGTCTCGAGCGACGACAATGCCTCCCGCGTACGGCCAAAGCTGAATTCCAGTTCCGCCACGCGCAGTTGCGCGGCCCCAAATTTGGGCGCCCGCTGGACGGCCTCGCGCGCCGCAGTCCGCGCGCCTTCCAACTGTCCCTGCGACTGAAGGTAATACGAATGAGCCAGCCACTCGCTCGCTGTCGAACGAGCCTCCTTGACGGTGAAGCCCTGATGCTTCACGGCAGCGATCAACTGACGGATAGCATCCGCACCCGGCGCTCCACCCTTCAAGGACTTGAGGTCTGCCTCGGCTTCTGTGACCCGACCGGCGGCGAGCACGATCCCGGCGTGGAAGATTTTTTCCGCGTCGCTCTGTGGAGTGCGATTCTCCGGATAGCTTGCCAGCGCGAGAAGCAGATTGCCCGCGCGGTAGGCTTTCAACGATTCGCCAATCTGTTGTTTCTCGTCCGCGCTCAACCCCAGCTCATCCGGATCCATGACCGACGGATAGTAGAGCGCCCATTGGATTACATTGATGGCATCGAGCACCGCGGTCTTCGCGGGGGGCTGATCTTTTCGCACGGTTCCCTCTTCGCCCGATTTCAGCGAAACGCTCCCGGCGTTGTTTGCCAACAAGACTTCGCCATCCAACAGCGTCACCACCGTGCTGCCGTCCTCGGCGACGGCGAGATGAAACTCCGTGCCACGAATCGCCCCGGAGGCGGTGGGCGTTTGAAACCCGGTCGAGCCCGGCCGGTCGCGGTTGAAGAAGTAGGTCGTGCCGCCTTTCAGATCGAGCCCGGCCTTTTCCCCGGTCGCCTGCGGCGGACGGATTTCGAGCACGGTCAGTTGATTCAAGCGAAGCACGCTGAGGTCGGACAACCGCAGGGTGGCGCGGCTCTTGAGGCCGGTGCGCACGCGATCGCCCGCCGTCAGTTCCTGGTTGGCGGCGCCGGGAGCCCATTGCAACGAACCGCTTCGCGCGACTTCCACGCGCCCCTCGACACTCAGCAGCACGCTCTTGTCGCTTGGCGGCAGAGTGGATTCCGCTGCGAGCACCTGGCCGGGAATTCCCAGAATGGAAAGGAGCCATAGCATGGCTGCGCAAACCTTGAATCGGACAAACACCAAGTTGGGTTGAGGGTTTTTCTTCATGTCTGGTCGCGGCTCCGAAGACCGGAGCCACTATAGACAGGGGTGTATTGGGTGCGAGAGAAAAAACGCTTTGCCCGCAGTGCATTGCGGCCTGCGCCCATCGCGTTGTCGCCTGCGGCATCACGACGCAGTTCACGTCGGCGCATCATCAATTCCCGGGCGTGGGCAGCGGTCGGCTCTACATGATCACTCTCGAAAGCTCCGACGCGGCAGGCAACATGAGCACCGCAACTTCGAGTAGGAAGTCTCGACCTTATAGCAGAAAGAGATCGGCGCTGACCACCGTTACGTCTCACTGCCGGAAGGCCCGCCAGTAGAATTGATTCGCCCCCATTGGGTCATCGACCACGGAGAATATCCCGTCATCATCCGCTTCATTGATCGGACCGAATTGCACCCATGTTCCCGCCGGCCCCGGGGCGCGTTCCACGGCCAGCAATCGTGCCCATGCCGTGCCTGGTGCCCGGATGGAGAGTTGAACCGGCCCGCCTGAAGTCAGCGCTGGATAAACAATCACCGGCCCCGTCGGCTGCATCCAGAAGGGACCGACCTCCGTGGCCGATAGCGGCGCGACCGGCCGGCTTCCGCGGCCGATCTGGTCGGCGCCGATGTCGCGCCCGGTCAGCGGGCGCAACGCGCCGTCCAGATCGAGCAAGTCGCCGCTCAGCAGCGATTGCGTGGCCGCCGTGCCCGCGGCCGGTCCGCCCGACGCTGGCCGCTGGATGCCGAACACGTCCGCGCTCAGTTGCGGATTGGCTGCGATCAACCCGGGATTTGCGGAAAGGCCGGTGGACGCGCCCCACACCAGATTCGACAGATAGGTAATGTTGGTGGGAGTGTCGGTCAGCGTGAAGATCGGCGATTGCGTGGCGACGAGGATATTGGCCGCCAGCGTGCAATCGCGCGGAGCTTTGGTGCGCCCGCTCCCGCCTTTCCCCACGCCGTAAACGACCGACTCGGCGGCATTGACCATCGTGTTGTGCGCGACGACGACGTTCGAGACCTGCACGTAGCTGCCGGAAAGGTCCGGGTTGGAATTCGTTGTCGGCGTCGTGCCGTCCATCAGCCCCAGCCCGGCCTGGTAGCCCGTGCCCGCCAGATCCTGAAGGTAGTTGTTGATGATGAGATGGTCCTGGTTGCAGACCCGGATGCCGCCGGAATTGGTGACATTGTTTCCAAAGAAAAGATTTCCCTCGACGAGGCAGCCTCGGCCGTGGCGCAACGTGAGTGAGCCGGCGCATTCCACAAACGTGTTGTCGCGGTAGGTGTTCTCGCAGGATTTGTTGGAAACGAACTCCGCCTCGCCGCTGCACTGGTGGAAATAATTGTGATCCACGATGACGTGCGCGTTCTGGTCGCTGTAGCTGCTGGTGCCCACGCGCACGGTCTCGTACTCATTGAGGAGCGGTCCCGGCGTTCGGTCGGCGAAAACGTTGTGGTCGATGCGGTGGGCGGCCTCGATCTGGTCCGGCGGCGCGTTGAGTTCCACGACGAGCACCGCGCCGCGCGTGCGTTTGCCGGATGTGAAATTGTGATCGAACCGGTTCGTGGCGCCATACATCAGGATCCATTTCGAAGTGTCGCTGGTCACCGGGTTGTCGTAGTTCACGATCGTGCATTGCGTCACCCGGCAGTCGTAGGCGTGGCGCGAGATCGTGCTGCTGGCGCGAAAGTCGATGACCGACACGACGGTGTTCGAGCCGGAAAAAGTGAAGCTCGAATTGTCGAAGCGGAAACCTGTCACCACCAGGTGATGCCCGCCGATCGCCAGTTTGGAATTACCGCGGAAGGTGACGCCGCCCGGGGTTTCCGGCCGCAGGGTGATCGGGGCCAGCGCCGTGCCTTGATTGGTCGGCTCAAAGGTGATTGTGCTCTGATCATTGTAGATGCCATCCTTCCACACGATCACGTCGCCGGGCTGCACTACCGGCATCACCGCGCTGAACTGGGTTTTGTTGGTGACCGGACGATCCGCAGCCAGCACCGGCGCCGGGGCAATGAATGAAGCCACTGCCAGGATACGGGCAACGAGGTTGATCGCCGCAAATCTCATTCCGCACTATTTCATGCTCGTCCGGCGCCATCAAGCGGGGTTCTCGGGAAGGGATCAGATGCAGCTTGAAAATTTGAAACTCAGGAAGTGACCTGTGCGTTATCTCTTGAGTTCTTGAGTCTCAAACCATGCCATTGCCGAATTTCCCGTCTTGTCGTGGCCACTCATCAAGGTGAAGATGCGACCGCCGCCAAAGCCGCCCCGCACATGAACACTAAAATTCCCTACGCCCTCGCGCTCGCTGCCAGCGTCGTCCTCAATGCCGTCCTCTTTGCGCATAAACCCGCCCCGGAAATCAGACCTGCTCCCGCGAGCGTCGCGGAAAAGTTTCCCGCCTCACCCGTCGCCAGTTCGCCCCCCGCCACGGCGCCCGGCGTGGTTGTCGTCACCAACAAGTCTGGCGCGTCCTTCGACTGGCGGCAGGTCGAGTCCGACGACTACAAGAAATACATCGCCAACCTGCGCGCCATCGGCTGCCCGGAGAGAACCATCCGCGACATCATCACGGCCGACGTGAATGAACTGTTCAAGGAACGGGAGCGGACGTCGCGCGCGTCGAGCACCAACAAGTTCGCGTTCTGGAAGACCGGCATGCAGATGTTCGCGCAGGCGTTCGACGAGGAGAAAATCAAGGCGGAGCAGGAACTTCGGAAGGAGAAGCGCGCGCCGCTCACCGAACTGCTCGGCTCGGCGCCGGAGGAAAAGCCCGATCTCGCCGCCGCCGCGATGGGCGGCGCGAAACTCATGGAGCAGATGCTCGACTTTCTCCCGTCCGACAAGCAGTCCGCCGTCGCCGAGGTGCTGCAAAAATACCAGGCCAAGATGATGAAGGATCTCGGCAAGAGCGGCTTCGACGTGGACAGCATGAAGGACATCACCAAGATTCAGTGCGAAATGGAGGCCGAGCTGGCCAAGACCCTCAGCCCGCAGGAAATGGAGGATTTCAACCTCCGCATGTCGAATACCGCGAACATGATGCGCTTCCAGCTCGCCAGCTTCGAGCCGGACGAGCAGGAGTTCCGCAACGTCTTCAAGCTCAAGAAAGCCTTCGACGACGAGTTTGGTTTCGCCGGCATCGCGCCCACCGACAAGGCCGAGAAGGAAAAATTCGACGCCGCTAAAAAGGAGTTGAACGCGCAACTCAAGCAGGTGCTCGGCGACCGCTACCCCGACTACGAGCGCGCGCAGGACTACACCTATCAGGGGCTTTACGCGTTCGCCCAGCGCAACGGCGTCTCCAAGGAGGCCACCGTCGCGGCCTACGACATGAAGAAGGCCGCCGAGGCCGAGGCCAAAAAAATCGGCAACGACAAGTCGCTCACCGCGGAGCAGCGCAAGGCGGCGTTGCAGGGCATCCAGCAGGAAACGCGCAACTCCCTCAGGACCACGTTCGGCGACAAGGCGTTCGAGTCCTATCAGAAAAATCCCGGAGCCTACTGGCTCAAGGGCCTGGCGCCCGAACCGAAGAAGCTGTAGGCGCAACCGTAAAAACGCCGAGCGGAAGGCCGGAGACGCGAATTCCACGAGCTTGCGCGCGGTTCTACCGCCCGGCCCGCCACATGGCCGGGACCGATGAGCCCGTCGCCGAAAAGCTTTTTGCTCGCAGCGGGATTCGCCGCCCGCTAGCGTTGCGACGTCGCCCAACAAAGCCAAAGCCTATGGACATTGATTTCAGATGTCGTCACTGCAACCAGAGTCTCTCAGCCGACACGGAGGACGCCGGCACGGAAATCAAATGCCCGGCCTGCGGCGGCAGCATTCGCATCCCGCACGCCGACCCCATGCACGCCGCGCCGCGCATCATCAATGCGATGGCCAGTTCGGCCGCAGCGCGCGAGGGAGCGAAACAGTTTGCCGTCCCCCAGCACGCCACGCCGTCCGAAGTACTGGCCCACAAGCCGGCCAGCTTGCCGGACGCCCCCGCGAAGGAAGGCGGCGCGCTGCGCACCAAATGCATCCGGCACTTCGATTGCGTCGAGGTCGGCAAGGATCGCTTCGACGAGGTCCTGACCAACTTCATCAACAAGATCGGCGAGAGCAACATCGTCCGGCTCGAAACCTTCAACTATGCGCACCGCGACATGGAGACGCGCGAATTCGTAACCGACTTCGGCGTGTTCATTCTGTACCGGACTTGAAGCGTCGCGAAGGTGGAGACGCGAATCGGATTGCTGTGAATTCGCGAAATGGGCGTCAAGCGGGCTTCCACTTGATGGCGCGCGCTGCGGTTCGTTGCTCTCGCCGGTTTTTTCCGCCACTCTTGCCCGCATGTCGAATCCGACCGCCATGCCGAAGGCCCGTCCGCCGTTGGAGCGCATGATGAAAATCCATCAGGCGCTCCAGAGCGGCAGTTGTCCCAACGCCAACGTGCTCGCGGCCGAACTCGAAGTCACCACGAAGACCGTCCATCGCGATATTGACTTCATGCGCAACCGGCTCGACTTGCCGCTCGAATACAGCCGTCAGCGCAAAGGCTTCCACTACACCGAGGCGGTGGATTCCTTTCCCACGCTCCAGATCACCGAGGGCGAACTCTTCGCGTTGCTGGTCGCGGAAAAGGCGCTCCAGCAATACCGCGGCACCAACTTCGAGAAGCCGCTCGTCAGCGCCTTCAAGAAGATGGCCGCGTCTCTGCCCGACACGGTTTCGTTCCACCTCGCCGATTGGGACTTGGCGATCTCGTTCGTCACGCGCGCCGAGCCGGTGCTCAACCTGGAAATCTTCGACGCGCTTGCCAAGGCCACGGCGAAGCACCAACAGGTCGCGCTCACCTATCGCAAGCCCGGCTCGCGCAAGACCGAGGAGCGCATCATCGATCCCGTCCACCTCGCCAACATCAACGGCGAATGGTTCCTTTTCGCCTTCGACCATCTGCGCAAGGCCATCCGGACATTCGTGCCCGCGCGCGTGCAGGCGGTGCGTGCGACTGGCAGGACTTTCGCCCGCCCGGCGAAGTTTTCGCTCGCGAAGCATCTTCGCGACAGCTTCGGCGTCCACTCGGGAGAAGGTGATTACGAAGTGGTGTTGCGCTTCACCGGTTTCGCGGCGGACTTGATTCGCGAGAAGCGCTGGCACTCGTCGCAACAACTGCGTGAGATGAAGGACGGCGTCGAGTTGCGCCTGCGCCTTTCGAGCCTGGCCGAGGTGCAGCGCTGGATTCTCGGTTGGGCGGGCAACGTGAAAGTGATCGCTCCGCGCGAACTGGCCGAGGCGGTGAAGAAATCTGCGCAGCAGATTCTGGCCGGCTACGCGTAGGCGCGGCGCGGAGTGGCGGCCGAGCGGTGTCGGAAAAGGAGAAGTGCTGAAGCGGCCTTTTGACTTGAAGGAAGGTCGAAAATGCGCAGAATGGGTAAAACCCAAAACCGACCCTCCCAATGAAACCTCCGGTGGTTCTTGCAGGTTGGCGCGTTCCTCTCGCGGCGGTGTGGCTTGTTGTGTCCCTGCCGGTTCCCGCGCAGGTGGTCAACGACAGCACGACCAACACGCTCAACGGTGTCACCAGCAACGTCACGGGCACGGTGACCATCGGCACGAACGGCTCGTTCACCCTGCTCGCGCTCACCAACGGCGCGCTCCTCACCAACTCAGGCCTCGGCGTGATCGGGCGCAACGCTGGCGCGAACTCGAACACCGTCCGCCTGACCGGCGCGAACACTCGCTGGCTGATGTCGCTCGACCTCTTCCTCGGGAGCAACGGTTCGTTCAACAAGCTGTTCGTGAGCAACGGCGCGCTGGTCGGCGACCAGTTCGGCTACATCGGCCTCCTGCCGACGAGTATAAGCAACGCGGCGTTTGTGACGGGCACCGGTTCAGTTTGGAGCAATCGCTCGAATCTCTATCTCGGTTTTTCCGGTAACGGCAACCGGCTGTTCATCAGCAACGCCGGGCAGGTCTTCAGTCATTCCGGCGTCATCGGCGCCGATGTCACCAGCAGCAACAACGAGGCGCTGGTGACGGGCACCAATTCATTCTGGAGCAACCGCAACCAGGTCATCGTCGGCGCGCTCGGGAGCAACAACCGGCTGACGGTGAGCAATGGCGCTAGCGTCTTCACGAGCAACGAAGTGATTCTCGGCCTGCTCAGCGGTTCCGTGAGCAACCTCTTGCTGCTTTCCGGCGGAGCATTGCTGACCAACGGTGGCCGGGGGATCATCGGCGCGGACAGCAACGCCAACTTCAACACCGCGATCCTTTCCGGCACGAATTCGCGCTGGTTGCTGGGAGATCAGGTGATCGTGGGCAGCAACGGCGCGTTCAACTCTCTGGTCATTACCAACGGCGCGTCGCTGGGCAACGACGTCGGTGGCGTCCTTGGAGTCGGTGCCGCGGCCAGCTCGAATCTCGCGTTGGTCTCTGGGGCCGGCTCGCGGTGGGTGGTGACAGGTATTTTGGAGGTTGGCGCGAGTGGCACCGCAAACCGCATGGTGGTGAGCAATGGTGCCTTCGTCGGCAGTGATCGGGGCTTCGTCGGCGCGTCCGCAACCGCGAGCAACAATGAGGTCGTGGTCACCGGCCCCGGCTCGTTTTGGAGCAATCAGATGGACCTGAATCTGGGTTTTAAGAGCGATGCCAACCGGCTCGTGGTCAGTAACGGCGGACTGATCGGGAGTGACTCCGGCCGAATCGGCGCCTCGGGCGGCAGCAGCAATGCGATTGCGGTGACCGGCGCGGGTTCGCTCTGGAGCAACCGCACGCTCGTGAATGTGGGCGAGTCTGGCCACGGCAACACGCTCGTCGTGAGCAATGCCGCGACGGTCTTCGCCAGCAACGACGTCTCGGTCGGGTTTGCCTTGAACGCCTCGAACAATCTCCTGCTCGTCACAGCGGGCGCGCTGCTGACCAACGGCGGCGATGGAATTCTCGGCGTCGCCTCCAACGCCAACTTCAACAGAGCGTTGATTTCGGATGCCAACTCGCGGTGGTTTGTCGGTGGTGCGTTGATCGTCGGCAGCAACGGCGCGTTCAACACGCTCACCGTCAGCAACGGCGCAATGCTCTCCAGCGGCCCCGGCCGGATTGGCTTCGGTTTGGGTGACGGAAACCGGGCCGTCGTGACCGGACCGGGCAGCGAGTGGACGGCGGGCTTGCTGACGGTCGGGCAATCCAATGCCTCGGGCGGCGCGCTCGTAGTCTCGAACGGCGGCCATGTGCGGTTGACCGGCGGCACGGCGACGGTGGGCGCTGATGTCGGATCGGCGAACAACACGATCATCGTGGACGGACCCGGCTCTTTGTTGACGAACGGCTTCGGCCTGTTGCTTGGCTCCCAGAGCGCCTCGAACACGCTGATCGTCACCAACGGCGGGCAGGTCGTAATCAGCGGCGGCCCCGGCGCCGGCTTGACGGTGGGCAGCAGCACCAACGCCCACGCCAACCGCGTCCTCCTCGCCGGCGCCGGAACCGTTCTGAACGAGCGCAAGGCAACAGTCATCGGAGCCTCGGGCGCGGACAACCAGTTCATCACCTCGCTCGGCGCCGCCTTCACCAGTCCGTCAGTCGCCATCGGCACCGCGGCCACCGGGTCGAACAACGCGGCCATCGTGACCGGCTCCAACTCGACCTGGACGATCACCAATACGGTGACCGTCGGCGCCGGCGGCGCAAACAACCTGCTGGTCGTCAGCAATGGCGGCGCGGCCTTCGTCAGCAACAGCCTCGTTGTCGGCTCGACCACGAATTCGCTGAACAACCGCGTGATCGTGAACGGCGGCACCTTGCGCGTGGCCAACAGCACCAACGGCGGCACGCTCGACATCCGCCGTGGCACCAACGTGCTCAAGGACGGCCTGATCGACGTGGATCAACTGGTGATGGCCAACAGCACCGGCGTTTTCACCTTCGACGGCGGCGCACTGCTCACGCGCGGCGCCTTCATCTCGAACGGCGCCTCGTTCACCGTCAACGGCGGCGGCGTCTGGGACGTGCGCGCAGGCGTCAGCAATCATTTTGTGGATGGACAGCTCATCGTGGGCGACTCCTCGGACAATAATTTCCTGATCATCACCAACGGGGCGCTGCTGACCAACGACGGCACCAGTACCCTCGGCGTGAAAGACAGCGACAGCGGCAACGTCGCCCTGATCAGGGGCGCCGGGAGCCAGTGGCTGATGAGCGGCAGTCTCCGCCTCGGCGGCACCGGGTCGGGGAACGCATTGATCGTGAGCAACGGCGGAGTCGTGGCGAACGGCGACGGCTTCGTCGGCACCGGCGGTGACAACAACCTCGCCGTGGTGACCGGCGCGTCGCTGTGGAGCAACCGCCTCGATCTGGTCGTCGGCGACGGCGGCAGCGGGAACCGCCTGCTGGTGAGCAACGGCGCGACCGTCTTTGCCAGCAACGCCGTGATCATCGGTTCCACCGGCGTTCCGACCAACAACCTGCTGTTGGTTTCGTCGAGCGCGCTGGTAACAAACGGTGGCAACGGAATCCTCGGCCTCGACACCGGCGCGAATTTCAACACCGCGTCCTTTTCGGGCACCAACACCCGCTGGCTGATGGCGGGCGATCTCTACGTGGGAAGCAACGGCGCGTTCAACCAACTGGTCGTGAGCAACGGCGCGCTGGCTCGCAGTGCCTTTGGCCGCATCGGCCAGACCGCTGCCGGCTCCAACAACGTCGCGGTGGTGACTGGTCCCAATTCAGTCTGGACCAACCAGGTCCTCTTGTCGGTCGGGATCGGCGGGGGCGGAAACCGCCTGGTGGTCAGCAACGGCGGACTGGTGGTGAACAGTGACGGCGACCTTGGCTTCAACACTTCCAGCAGCAACAACGAGGCGTGGGTGACCGGGGCAGGATCACTATGGAGCAACCGGATTGATCTCGACGTGGGCCGCGCGGGCAGCGGCAACCGGCTGACGATCAGCAACGGAGGCACGGTGTTCGCCCTGAACGTAATTGTCGGTGAGTTCAACACTTCCTTGAATAACCGGGTCGTCGTGGACGGGGGCACGCTACGCGCGACCAACGCCGCCAGCACCAGCGTGCTCGACGTGCGCCGCGGCACCAACGTTCTGAACGTCGGCCTGATTGACGTGAACCGCCTGTTGGTGACCAACAGCGAGGGCTTCTTCGAGTTCAACGGCGGCACGCTCATCACTCGCGGCGCGGTCGTCGAGAACGGGGGGTTGGTGTTTTCCATCGGCAACAGCAGCGCGAATCCCGCGGTGTGGGACGTGCGCGCCGGCACCAACACCGTGACCAGTCCCCTGATGCGATTGGGGAACGGTTCGCCCTCCGGCCAGTTGTTGATCACCAACGGCGCGCTGCTCACTCAGGATTGCGATGCTTGGATCGGCACCGGTCCCGGCGGACAATCCAACGTCGCGTCGGTTTCGGGTTCCAACTCCCGCTGGGTGATCAATGGCGGCAACGGCCTCTTCCTCGGCAGCAACGGCGCGTTCAACCGGCTGGTGATCAGCAACGGCGCGTTCGTGGACGTCAACCAGAACAGCGCGCTGGGGGTTGGCGCCACGGCGAGCAATAACGAAGCGGTCGTAACCGGCCCGGGTTCGATTTGGAACATCCATTGTGATTTCACGCTCGGCAGTTCGGGCAGCGGCAATCGCCTCGTCGTGAGCAACGGCGGCATTGTCATCAACGACCAGGGGACCCTCGGCAGCAGCGCGACGAGTTCGAACAACGAAGCCTTGGTGACCGGCACTGACTCGGTGTGGAGCAACCGCTTCAGCTTGGTCGTGGGTTCCTCCGGCAGTCGCAACCTTCTGGTCGTCACCAACGGCGCGACGGTTTATGGGATGCAAGGAATCATCCTCGGCAGCACTACGAACTCGACGAACAACCGCGTCATCGTTGATGGCGGCACGCTCGTCACGACAAACGCGATGGACGTGCGACGCGGCACGAACGTCCTCAACACCGGTCTTATCGACGTGAACCGTTTGCTCGTCACCAACGCGCTCGGTGTCTTCGAGTTCAACGGCGGCACGCTCATCACGGCGAACGGCACGAACAGCAACGGCCGCGTTTTCCGAGTCGGAAATGGGACGAACGCTGCTACGCTCCAGCTGAACGGCGGCACGCATGGCTTCTCGAACAACCTCGTTATTTCCACCAACGCGTCGCTCATCGGCACCGGCACGATCCTCGGCTCGGTGACCAACTTCGGCACGATCGGCGCGGGCACGTCACCCGGCAGCTTGCGCATCAACGGCGATCTCCGGCTCCAGGCTTCCGCGCGGATGTCGTTTGAACTCGGCGGCCTGATTCCGACCAACCAGTACGACCAGATCGTCGTCACCAACCTCGTGCAGTTCGCCGGGATTCTCTCGCTGACGTTGATCAACAACTTCCTTCCGAATGCCAGCGACAGCTTCACGCTGTTCAAGTTCGCCTCGACCTCGGGCAGCTTCACCAACACGCCGAATGGCAGCCGCGTCGATTTGACGAACCACCTCGCCAATTTCGTCGTGACCTACTCGACCACGAACTTTGTCCTGGCCGGTGTGCGCTACGTGGACACCGACGGCGACGGCCAGGGCGACTTGCAGGAACAGGCCGCGGGCAGCAGTCCGACCGACTCGGCGGTTTACTTGGAGGTCACGTCCCTGACACGCAACGCCTCCAACCACATCGTCATCCAGTTCCAGTCAGTGGCCGGAAAGAGCTACCGCATCGAGCACACGACCAACCTCAACAGCGGCTTCAACGGCTTCATCCTTTCGCCGAGCCTGACCGCGCCCGCCACCAACGTCAGCCAGTGGATCGACGACGGCTCGCTCACCGGCGGCCTGTCCGTGGGCCAGCGCTTCTACCGCATAGGTCTGCAATGACATCAACGAATCCAGGCGAATGAAAGTCTCCCTTGAAAGGGTGCGCTCAATCTGCGCTCAATAGGTAGCGCCTTCAGACGCGGAAAAGCCTTATGAACCCGGCCTGCCTCCGATTCCTCTCCTATTTCGCTTTCCTCGTCATCAGTGCCGCCTGTTTACGCGCTCCCGCCGCGGACCGTTTCTGGACCAATGGCTTGGGCGGTAATTTCGCCGGCGCGGTCAACTGGTCCGGCAGTCTCGCGCCGGGACTCTCCGACAACGCGAACTTCGCCATCGGCGGCGCCTACACCGTCAGCTTCACCAACTCGGCCACCAACGCCAACGCCTTCTTCAACGGCACCGGCAATCTCGTGATCTTCAACATCGGCGCGTCCAACCGCTGGCGGCTGACCGACAGCTTCGTCGTCGGCCAGAACGCCGCCAACACCGCGGCCGTGCAGCTCGTTGCCGGAGCGCTGGTGGTCACCAACTCCGCCGGGACTGGCCGGCTGGTCGTGGGCCAAAACGGGCATGGCGTATTCCTCCTCAGCGGCGGCGCCGTGGTGGCTGATCAGCTCTTCGTCACCAACAACAGCAGCACCAACTTCACGAACTCGATCTTCAGCCTGAATTCCGGCGCGCTCACGACGCTCCACGGCTCGACAGTCACGCAGGCGACGGATTTCGTCATCGGCACGGTTTCGAACCAGACCGCCACCTGGAACATGCTGGGCGGAACCAATTTCATCGGCGTCGGGACAAACTCCTTCGGCTTCGACAACTACATTGTGTTGGGCGGGGCCAACGGCGCGGTCGGCGCCGTGGTCGTGGACGGCGCGGGCACCGTGTGGACCAACCGGGGAATCATGCGGGTCGGTTCGGGCGTCGACAACAACAAGCTCACGGTCACCAACGGCGGAACGGTTATTACGCGCGGTCTGGAATTCGGGGCAAACTCCGGCAGTTCTGGCAATTCCCTTCTGGTCACCGGCGCCGGCTCGCTGTTGAGCAATCAAATCTTCGAACTCGATCTTGGGGAGTTCGGTTCGACCAATCAGGCGCGTGTCACCGCGGGCGGTCGGCTCGTCACCTCGCAGATTGTTCTCGGCGGCCATATCGGCAACGCGCCCGGTGGCACGAACAACAGCGTTGTGGTGGACGGCAGCAACTCGGTGCTGTCGGCCACTTCGTTCGGCGGAACGGGCAACAGTCTTCCTTTCGGCGGCGTGACTGTCGGCCAGGGCGGCGCGAGCAACCTCCTGATCGTCACCAATGGCGCGCTGCTTCAGACCTTTTCCGCGGTCATCGGCAGTTCGTCCAACGCCCACCACAACAGCCTCATCCTCTCGGGCAATGGCTCAGTGTGGTCGAATGTGAACTCCGGGGTCACGGTCGGCGCCTTTGGCGCCAGCAATCGCCTCGTCATCGAGAACGGCGCGAAGTTCCTTTACACGAATGGCGCT
>DATDFH010000204.1:0-5549 GCA_036522715.1 Verrucomicrobiia bacterium | reverse complement strand
GGCGTGTTTGAAGCGCGTGCGGCAGCGCGATGAGGAAGCCGCCAGGGCGCTCGTCGAGCACCTGTATCCGCTCGTCATCAAGATCGTGCGGGCGCACTTGCCACGGCGCGTGGCCGAGGAAGACCTGGCACAGGATATTTTCCTGAAGGTCTTCGAGCGGCTGGGCCAGTACCGGGCGGTCGTGCCGTTTGAGCACTGGGTTTCGCGCGTGGCGGTGACGACGTGCCTGGACGAGTTGCGCGCGCAGAAGCGCCGGCCGGAATGGCGTTGGGCTGATCTTTCAGAAACCGAAGCCGACGTGCTCGACGCGGTGCTCACGAGCCAGAGCGAGCCGCATCCATCGGAAGGAATGGCGGCACGCGAGATCGTGACGCGGCTGCTTGAATGCCTGAGCCCGCAGGACCGGTTGGTGATCACGCTGCTGGATCTCGAAGGCAAGAGCCTCGCGGAAATTCGCGGACTCACCGGCTGGAACGAGACACTGATCAAAGTGCGCGCCTTCCGGGCGCGGAAGAAATTGAAGAAACACCTGATTGACCTCGAGAAAGGCCGACTGAAATGAAAAACGAAATGAAAACCTGGGAACGGTTGACGAAGGCCGCGCGGCAGGCGCCGGCAGACGCGTCCGTTGAAGCGCCGTTTGGATTCAGCAACCGCGTCGTTGCGCGCTGGCTCGCCGGGGAATTGCCGATGCCGTCCGCGTGGGAGTTCCTCTCGCTGCGCTCGCTCGGATTCGCCGCGCTGGTGATGCTGGTGTCGCTGGCGGTGAGTTTCAACGTCGTGTGCGAACAGTTTGCGCCCGACCCCGCCGCACCGTCCGAACTTGTGGCGTTGTTCTCCGACGCGGAGTAAGCCATGCGCAACTGGAAGGTCATCCTCAGCATCGTGGCGATCTTCATCACCGGCACCGTCACCGGCGCGGTGCTGACGCTGCGCGTGGTGAAAGCGGTTGCCAAGAACCAGCTTAGTCCCGAGCGCTGGCCCGCCAGCCTGGTCGAAAGTTATCAGCGACGGCTCAAGCTCACGCCCGAGCAGTCCGAAAAAATCCGCCCCGCGGTTGAGGAAGGACGGAAGGAATGGCAGGAAGCGATGGGGCAGGCGATGAAGACGCACTTCGGCATCATGCGCCGGATCGACGAACAGTTGACGCCGCTGCTCGACGAGAAGCAGAAGCAAACGCAGGAACAGATGCGCGAGGAGATGCGCAAGCGGATGCGCGAGCGTTTCAACCTCAAGAAACTGCCGGAGTCCTGAGAAATTTCACCGAAGCAAGACGCGGCTGACGGGTTGCTCCGCCAGCCGCGTTTTCGTTGATGGTTGGCCCTCTATTTCTTCGCCGTAACCATCGGGAAATCATCTGTGCGGAAGGGCGAAGCCATCAGGCCGTCCTTGTTCCAAAGGTTCACCACCGGATAATCGGCCCACCCGTAACGCACGGCCACGGGCCTGGCAACCTCCGGGCTGCTGACGATTACCTTGTCGCCACGAATCTCCGCCTTGGCCCACACAAATTTTTTGTCCTCACCGCAAATCGCGAAGCCGGTGAGTTCACCGCCGCGCGCTTCGAGACCTTTGCCCACGTGATCGAAGCTGATCGTCGCGTTGCTGCCTTTGATGCTCAACTCGCGGAAGGTCGGGCCGGACCAGGTGATCTTCTCGCCGTAAGCGATGCCGCGCGCGGCCACGGCCAGACGTTCACCCACGGGCCTTTTCTTAGTGGGATGGATGTCCTTCTCGTCGCCCACGTCGTTGATGGCCACAGTGCCGGCATTGGGCAAGACCTTGCTGATAAGTTGCTGCGCCTCGCGCAACTCGGCCCACGTGCAATCCTTCGGCTCCTTCTCGATCGCATGGAATGGCGCGAGTTGGACGGCAAGGAAGGTGAAGTCGCCCTGGCTCCAATCGTGGCGCCAGTTGCGGATCATGTCGGCGAAAAGCCGGCGATATTGCTCGGCGCGGCCAGCGTTCGACTCGCCCTGATACCAGATCGCGCCCTTGATCGCGTAGGGGATGAGCGGCGCGATCATGCCATCGTAAAGTTCCGTCGGTTTCCAAGGCGCGCGCGGCGGCTGGAGTTTTTTCAAATCGTCGAGCTTCTTCGCCTGCTTCAACTCTGCGACGCGTTTGTCGTAGCCGGCCTTGGCCTTCTCAAAGTTCGCAAGCTGCCCGGCGTACGCGTCGAGAATGTCGCGCTTGTACTCCGCGCTGGCCGAGAGCACCGGCTCGCTCATCCAGACTTCCGCCGGCGAACCGCCCCAATCGCTCTGGATCAAACCGACCGGCACGCCGCGCGCCTTCTGCAAGTCGCGCACGAAGTAATAGCCAACGGCGGTGACGCCCGGCACGACTTCCGGCGATGCCACGGTCCAGGCGGCGCCGATGTTGTTGGTCGGCGAGTTGGCCTTGGTCTTGGGCACGTGGAGAATGCGGATGAGCGGATTGGCCGACACGGCAATGTCGGCGGCCGACTCGAACGAGCGCGCCATCGGGAACTCCATGTTTGACTGGCCGCTGGCGACCCAGACTTCACCTACCAGCACGTCCTTGATCTCAACGGTGTTCTTGCCAGAGACCTTGAGCACCGCGGGCTTCGCGTCGGCCTTCATGCTTGAAAGATTCACCTTCCACGCCCCACCTTTGGCGACGGTGGAAACTTTCTTCCCTTTGAACTCGACGGTGACCTTCTCGCCGTCGTCGGCCCAACCCCACACGGGCACGGACATGCCTTGCTGGAGAACGAGGTGATCGGTAAAGACGTTCGGGAGTCTGACATCCGCCAAGGCGGCGTTCGCGACGAACAATGCGGCGACAACGAAGCTGAGATTCAGTTTTTTCATGGAATTTTCGGCGCGTAGTTCAACGAAATGGCCCGGAAGCGTCAACGGAAACTTCGCCGCGACTACAGCGAGTGTCCTTCGGTTCACTCGCCCGGCTCGTGATGTTCTCCGGTATCAGTGCAGGTGCCGCGCTTGGCAGTGGCCACGAACTCCATGAGCAGGCGCGCCATTTCGCTGGTGAAGCGCAGCTCCGCGACGGCGAGCGCGTTGTGCATGTTCTGCCCGCTGCGGAAGAGCACGTGGTAAAGCTTCTTGAGTTCGAGCCGTTCCTCGCCGCTCACGCCCGCGCGGCGCAGGCCGATGGTGTTGAGGCCGCAAATGCCGTTGTCGCCGCGGGCCACCGTGAAAGGCGGCAGGTCCTTGCTGATTGCCGAGCCGCCCTGCATCAACGCCAGCGTGCCCACGCGCACGAACTGGTGCACGAGGCAGTTGCCGGAGATGAATGCACGGTCGCCAACGACGACGTGGCCGGCGAGCAGCGCGCCGTTGGCGAGGATGACGTGGTTGCCGATGCGCGCGTTGTGCGCCACGTGCGCGTGGGCCATGAGGAAATTGTTCGAGCCGATTACCGTGTCTTCCTCCAGCTTGTTCGAGCAATGCACGGTGAAATGTTCGCGGAAGACATTCTGGTCGCCGATGCGCAGGCGGGTCGGCGCGCCGGCGTATTTCAAATCCTGCGGCGCGTCGCCGATCACGCAGCCCGTGTGGAAGCGGTTGCCCTGCCCGATGGTCGTGTGGCCGGTGAGATGAACGTGCGCGCCGACAACGCAGTTGGCGCCCAGCACCACGTGTTCGTCGATCAGCGCATACGGCCCCACGGACACCGAGGAGTCGAGTTGGGCGTTGGGGTGAATGATGGCTGTGGGATGAATCATCGGTGGCGCGCTGCCGGACGGTGGATACTGGAATGGCCGGGCCGGTTCAAGCGCCGAACCATTTCCCGCGCGTGCGAACGGGCGCCAGCGTGGGATTTCGGAACGAGGAAATAGAGGCTTGAACCATCCGTCCGCCTCGCTCTACGCTTCGCGTCGAAGAAACGAACAACGCTTAGCCGGTCCCGATGAAAACCCACTTTCCTATCTGCGCCCTCGCGGCGGCAATGGCTTTCGCCGCGGCCCTCGCCTCTCACGGCGAGGAATCGGCAAGCGGCATCCGGACGGCGCTTTCGCACACCGTGCTAAGCGGCTACGTCAACACGGCGCTGCAGTGGAACCTCGGCGCCAGCTTCGATCCTCCCACGGTCCGCATCGAGATCGGCGGCCCGCGGCGCGTCCAAGCGTCCTTCTCGCAATTTTCGTTGGTGCCGGCGGAAGTGCATTTGGACAGTGGATCGGGTGAGCACTCGTTCTTCTTCCTCCCGTGGTCGCCCGGCTTGGCGGGATGGCTGCGGACGGCGGCACATCAACCCCTGTCGCGCGCGGAGGATTTTCTCCACTCGCAACTGGCGCTGCCCGCCGACCGCGTTTTCAGCGGGACCTTCGCATCGTCGAGCCGGATGAATTCGGTGACTTTCGGAGGCGGGCCAGGACTTGGTCTGGCCGCGAACTTCTCGGTGCATAACAATGCGGGGGCCACCGGGGGATTTACCCACATCATCAACCGGCCCGGCGGGCTGTTCGAGGGTTACGATTTTCTGTCCGTAAACACTTCATTGGGTAATCAAGTCTTCGGATCCTCCGGAACAACTGCGGTGGCCAACAATGCGTTACTCGTGTTGACGGGGAACGCATCCTTCACGAATCAACTCACGGTTAGCGGGATCAACACCTTCACGGGCCTAATCAGCAATGCGGTGATCTTCAGAGCATCGAACAGTCTCGCGAATGGAAGCATCTTATTTGGAAGCATTTTATCGAACAATTTTGGGACGCTCAGATTGAATACTTCCACTTCGATCATCGCCACGAACGGGGCTTTGTACGTGACCATCCCGTCGAACTTGCTGTCCGGCCAGCTTTCGATCGGCGTGTCGGCCTTTCCGGCAATCCTCGCTTCGTCGAATCCGATCGTTTATCTGAACGACCTCCTCGTCACCAACTACACGCTGACCAGCAACGCGTTCAGCTTCTCGCTCGCCTCGCCCCTGATTCTCTCGTCCAACGCTCCGCTCGCCACGGTTTCGGCACGTCCGACAGAGATTGCCGTGGCCCTCGACGAAACGGATGATTTTAAGGCGGCGGCAACCGGCGTCGGCGGCGATACGTCCGCCGGCCCGATCGCCGTCCCGGAACCAAGTGCCTTTGTCCTTCTAGCATTGGCCGGCGCAGTCCTTGTTGGCCGCCAGTTGCGTCGACGGCTCTAGCCCGCCCGATCAACCCCGTTGACGGTCAAGGCTTTGCGATGATTCCTCGGAGCGGAACCTCGCCGTGTAACCGCGCCTCCCCGAGCTCCGTCTGCTCGCCGTGACCATGCCGGAATACCGATTGAACAAAGCCGTCGCCGCCCCGTCTGAATGGACGTGTTCCTCGATCAGCCATTCTGCAGGCAAGTGCGCATCGGCGCATTTTCCGGTTGTTTTCCCGGCTGACTTCAGGCAAAACCCCCGCCCGCAACACGTGACGAACCCATTCTCCATGCCTGCCGGCACGCCGCAGCCGCGGGACTGACTTTCCAATTTGCTCCCTGGTCGGGTGCAATCCACAAAAACCATCAAACAAAACACTCCGTTAACCCATCAAACAAACACATGAAGAAGTACATCATTGCTGCCCT
>DATDFH010000203.1:0-7183 GCA_036522715.1 Verrucomicrobiia bacterium | reverse complement strand
GGCGTCCACCGGGCCGACCTTGTCCTCGGGGCAGAACAGCCCGCCTGATTCATTCCAACTCAAGTCGCCGAGATACACGAAACGGAACTTCCCGAACTGAACAAGCACGCCGATGGATTGCGCGTCCTCGGCATCGTCCGGTGCTCGGCGCTCAAAATCTTTGCACACGGGATTCGCGCCGCCCGCGCCTTTCAACGGCTTCGTGATCACCTTCCCGCCCGCAGTCAGCACCTGCACGAACAACCCTTTCACCGGGATCACATCGCCGGCTTTCACCACCCTGTGCTCGTTCTTCGCGCGCGCTTTCTCGTAAGCCGCGAAGGACTCATCGTAGAGCTGTCCCTTGCCCGGCTTGAACCACGGCCCGCGCCGCGCTTGCCACCACGCGTCGTTCTTGTCGCTCTCCACACTTGGGCCGTGATCAATGAACTCGCCGACGGGAATTTTCTCCGCCAGTTCCGCCGCCGCGCCGAAGTGGTCGTCGTGATAATGCGTGAGCAAGAGGTGATCAATCCGCTGCGCGCTCGCGGCCTTCAGCGTTTCGAGCACGCGCCCGGTCGTGCGTGCGGTGCCGGTGTCGAGCAGCATCGACTCGCCGGCGGGGGAGACGACGAGCGTGGCATTCCCAAGCGTGACATCAATGAAGTAGAAGTCGGTGGTCGGCGAAACGCGAACCGAGCCGGGGGTGACCGGATTCGTCTGCCCGTGCGCCTGCGACGAAGCGACGAGTGATGCAGCGAGGAGAGCTGTCGCGAATGATTTCATCGGGCCTTCCCAAACGACGCCAGGCTCTTGGCGTGGAACTCATACACGTTCGCGCCAAGCACCTGGTAATACTTCGGCGACTCGTGCGCCACGTCGGGGACGATTTCATATTCGTGCTCTAAGTGAAGTTCGGTGAGCAGGTCGTGCAATTCCTTGTTGCGTGGCAGCAAGCCGTCCAGCGAACCGCAGCCGATGCGGATGTGCGTCCGGCCGCGCAGCTTGTCGGCATTTTTCTTCGCCAATGTCATCGGGTGCTCGGCCACGCGGCGCTCGTTGTCCTCGCCGAACACGCCGAACATCGGCCCGTCTTTGGGAGGATTCGCGAGATTCGGATCAATCAACGCGCCGGCGTTGATCACCACCGTACCGAAGAGTTCAGGATACTTGAAGCCGAGGTGCGCTGCGCCGTAGCCGCCCATCGAGTAGCCTTCGATCACGCGGCCCTGGCGCTTGGCGAGCGTGCGGTAGGTCGCATCGACGTGCGGGATCAAATCCTTGATGATCACGCTCTCCATCGGAATTTTTCCGTCGGACGAGTCGCAGTAAAACGCTTTCACCATGCCGTTGACCGACACCACGATGCACGGCGGCAGCTTGCCTTCCTTGATCGCGGCCTCGGCGTGCGGGAGAAACATCGTCGCGCCGCCGCGCTGGTTGCCGCCCATGCCGTGTAGCCAATAGATCACCGGGTAGCGCTTCGTCCCCTCCTCGTAACCCGGTGGCAGCCAGACCAGATAGCTGACCTCGCCTCCGAGCACTTTGCTCGAAAAAGTTTTATACTGCGTGCCGTTGGGAGCGGTCTGGTCCGGGTCGAGCCATTCGCCTTTCGGCATGACGCGTTGTTTTTTCTGCTGGGCGAAGTTCGGTCGCTTGGGCGCGGCGGTTTTTTCCGGTTCCGCACCGATGAGGGTGTTGGCGGCGAGCAGCAGCGCCGGCAGCATGGATGCAATCAATCGTTTCATTGTGTGAGGTTGGGTTTGAAAATCATTTCGGCAGCGGCACGACATGCGCGCGTTCGCCCGGTTTGAGAAACCACCGGCCCGCGCCTTCGTTGGTCTTGGAAAAGTTCAGCAGCAGGGCGGTCGTCTTCTGGCAGCCGGCTTCGCTGGGATGCAGCTGATCGGCCCGCACGTCCTCCTGCGTCCACGTCAGACCGTCGAGCTTGCGCGGCGAGTTGCCCTGCGCCCAAAGATACGGACCCCAGAGCACGAGCGGCGCTTTCACTTCGCCGCGCGCGGGATCGAAGTTGAGTTGCGCATCACCGTTGATCTGGCTCTGCACAATCCAGCGCGTGCCGAAGCCCGATTCGTAGGCGTAAGGCTCCGGACTGCCGCTCGCGCGCCCCGACCAGCCGCCGAACGTGCGGCTCGACAGATACACGACGCGCAGGTTCGGGTAATGATGCCGCGCGATCTGGAGGATGGCCGTGATGTCTGCCTGCAACGCGCGCGCGTGCGCAGGAAATTCTCCGAGCGGTTTTGGGTTCGCCTCCACGTGCTTGAGCCAGCACGCCTGCACCTGCTTCGGCGAAAGGCCCGCCGCTTCGATGCGTTTCGCGAGCGTGGGCCAGGTGTCCTTCGGCGTGGCGACGGCGCTCTTGCGGTTTCCCTTCGGCATCCGGAGCAAATCCATTTCCTTGTCGAGCCGCTCCTGCTCGGTCTTTGACAATACGTCCGCGCCGTCCCATGCCCACATCACCGCCGAGCGTCCGCCGATGCAGCCGTTGACAATGACGACGCGCGGCGACTTCTGCGGATCAGCGTCAGCGGTGCGTTTGAAGTCCTCCGATTCGATGGAGGGATTCGAGAAGCCAATCGTGATCAAACCAATCTTGCCGTCCGCCGCCGGTTCGCCGTTCGCATCGCGTGGGATGATCTTTTCCGACTCCTTCAAATGCGCCGTACGATGCGCGGCGGGCGGCTCATTTTTTCCGCCGCCGTAAAGTCCGCCGTCCTCGCCCTTGTAAGGCGCGGTCAGATCGATGATCGGGATGAGCGCGCTCCAGTCGTTGGTGCTCACCTCGACCGCGCGTGCCGCGGCGGGCGGCGCGGCCGGAGTCCCCGCCTTCTTCGCGGCGGCACGCTTGCGGATTTCCGCCTTCACGCGGTCGAGATACGCCTGCTCCTCGGCCGTGAGCGTTTCGCCGCGGGTGGATTTTTCCATCAACTGCCGGCCGCGCACCGGATCAATCGGCGGCTCCGCATCGGCCGCGTTCGCGGACCGAAATGGTGCTGTGAATGAAATGACCGCGAGCACCGCCAACGTCAGAGCGATGTGGCGGCGAAGAATCGGATTCATGATTTTCGGACGCGCGAATTCGGTGGGTGGTTGGCGGAGACACCTTACTGCGCGGTGGCGGTTGAAGCGTTGCGCACGAACCACGTCTTCGCCGTCGGATCGGTCTTGAGGAACTTCAACAACAACTGCGCCACCTTCTCGCGACCACCAGTGGTGCTGGGATGGGTGCCATCGCGGTCGGAGAGATCCGTCGTCTCCCAAATCAAACCGTCGCTCTTGCGCGGCGTCGTGCCGTCGGCCCACAGATACGGCCCCCACAACAGCAGCGGCGACGTCACCTCGCCGCGCGCCGGGTCGTAGTTCAGCCCGGGCTTGCCCGCGATCTGATCCTGAATCAGCCAGCGCATCGAGAATGCGCTCTCATAAGAGAAAGGCTCCGGATTCAACCCGGTCGTCGCGTAGCCCGCGTAGATGCGGCTCGAAAGGTAGGCCATCCGCAGATTCGGAAATTTCTTCTTCAACAGGTTGAGGCACTTCACAAGGTTGTCCTTCAACACCGTCGCGTGCTTCGGAAAATCTCCATACTGGCTCGGCCCCGCCTCGGCCTGCTTGATCCACACGACCTGGACCTGTTGATCCGTGATTCCCGACTGCTTCATCCGCTCGTCCACGACACCCCAGACGCGCGCCTCGGCGTTGGCCCACACGCGGCCAGTCTGGCCGCCCTGCGCACCGTCCACGATGACGACGCCCGGCGACCTGGCCGCATCGGCATCGGCGAGTTGCTTGAAGCGCGAATACTCCATCGTCGTGTTCGACATCCCCACGGACAACAAACCGACCTTCCCGCTCTTGGACGGCTTCCCATCCGCGTCGAGAGGTTGGACTTTTGCCGACTCCTTCAGCGCGGCATCGAGATGAATTTTCGGCGGCTCGTTGCGTCCGCCGCCGTAAAGTCCACCATCCTCGCCTTTGTATTTCGCCGTGCCGAGCTCGGTCAGTGGCGTGAGATGCCCTGTCCACTTTGCTGGCGCTGGCGGACGGCCTTGCGCCGGCTGGCCACCTTGTCCTTTTTGTCGCTCGGCGATGGCGCGCTGGACGTAGGCGCGTTCGTCGGCAGTCAGTTCCTCGCCGCGCTGGCGCTTTTCGAAAAGCTGCCGGGCGCGGTCGAAGTCGATGGGTTCCTCCTTCCCGGCGGCCGGGTTCACGTATGGCAACGCCAGCAGGAGACAGAGGGCAAGAGTTTTTGCTTTCATGGGCCAAGCCAAGTGACGCCAGCCGGAGGGAAATGGTTTCGCACACGGCGGGGGCCGCGGTTCAACCGCCCCGGTTCCGTTCGTCGGAAACAACCGACGAGGATTCACTTCATCCTTGCCAGACGCACCTTCATATCGGACACACGGGGACTCGAATGTCATCGAAGATGCGCCGCGCCAAAAAGAAACTTTTCTCGCCCAGCCTGATCCGTTCCGCCGCGATCGCGATCGCGCTGCTCGCCGGCTGCTCGCGCTCCGGTCCCGATCTCTTGCGCGACGGGGAACGGCTCATCCAGCAGGGAAAATTCGCCGACGCAGTGATCAGGCTTGAAGCCGCGCGCAACCTTCTGCCCGAAACGGCGCTCGTCTGGAACCAACTGGGCCTCGCCTACCACGGCGCCGGCCGGCCGAAAGACGCTGTCGCTGCCTACTCGAAGGCGCTGGCGCTGGATCGCAACCTTTCCGCGGCGCGCTACAATCTCGGTTGCCTGCAACTTGAGCAAAACAACCTGCCTGCCGCCATCAGCGAGTTGACCACCTTCACGAGCCTGCAGCCGAATTCGGCGGACGGCTGGCTCAAGCTCGCCTCGGCGCAATTCCACGCCCGGCAACTCGACGCTGCCGAGCGCACGCTCACGCACGCCATCAAGCTGCGTCCCAAGGATCCCGCCGCGCTGAACACCGCGGGTCTGATCCAGCTCAGCCGCCGCCGCGCACGCGAGGCCGCCGGGTATTTCGAGGACGCGCTCAAGCTGCAGCCCGGCTACGCGCCGGCGCTGTTGAACCTCGCAATCACGCATCACCAGCATTTGAACAACAAGCCGGCGGCGCTGGAGAAATATCGCGCCTACCTCGCGCTTCAGCCGCGTCCGGCCAACTGGTCGAACGTGAACGAACTCGTCCAGCAACTCGACCGCGAACTCAATCCGCCGCCCAAGCCTGCGCCGCCCGCGCCGGGTGCGACGCTCGCAACGACCCAACGTGTGGCCAGAATTTCGGCCCCCGCCGTTTCGACTTCCGCGACGCCCGTTTCCGCCACCAACCGCGCCGGCGCCACGCCACCACCGGCGAAACCGGTCGTGCCATTGGTCTCCAACATCGTCGCGCGCACCGGCGCACCTCCGTCCGTCCCTTCGCAGAAAGTTGAAGTGGTCCAGCTCCAGGCTGAGCCACCGATCAAGCCGGCGAAGCCTGTCAACGCAACGCCGCCGCCCGCGAAGCGTCCAGCCACGAACGAACCGCCCGCCGCGAAAGCTCCGGCCGCCACACCCGTGGAAGACGCGGCGACCGGGAACGACCCCGGATCCGCGCCGAAATCGCGGCCCGGTTTCTTCCAGCGCCTGAATCCGGTGCGGTGGTTTTCGGGCTCTGACTCCAGCAAGAAGCCTGAGACCGAAACGAAAGTCGCCCGTGCCCCGACGCGCCTCGATGTTCCGCCGGTGCGCGAATCGCCAGAGAGCGCGCCTCCGCTGCCCGCCGTCGTCGAGCCTCCGCCACGCTACAAATATCTCCGCCCGTCGGCACCGGCGCGCGGCAATCGCACTGAGGCCCAGCGATTCTTCGCCCGCGGACTCAAGGAACAGACTGGAGGTCGCCTCACGCAGGCGATCACCGAATACCTTGCCGCCGTGGGCGCGGACGGAAGTTTTTTTGAGGCGCATTACAACCTCGGCCTCGCGGCGTTCGACGCGGGGCACTTGAGCCGCTCGCTGTCCGCATACGAGCAGGCATTGTCCATAAACCCGACACACGTGGACGCGCGGTTCAATTTTGCGCTCGCGTTGCAGAAGGCGAATTACATCCGCGACGCGGTCAATGAACTGGAAAAGCTCCTTGTCGAACACCCGGATGAAACCCGTGCGCATCTTACGCTGGCCAATCTTTTCGCCCAGCAACTCGGCCAATCCCAGCCGGCGCGCGAGCATTATCTCAAGGTGCTCGAACTCCAGCCCCGCCATCCGCAAGCCAGCGCCATCCGTTACTGGCTCTCCACGCATCCGTGAGGTCGGCTCTGCTCGGCACAGGCCGTGCTAATTCACGACTGCTGTTATGGCTCTTCCCCGGAAGCGCCCCGCAGTTATTGGCCTATGTCGCTGTCAAATTTTACGATCGGCTGGTTCGACTTTCTCGCCGTGCTCACCGTGCTCCTCGGTGTCAAGCTCGGCGGCAATCGCGGCATGTCCAAGGAGTTTCTCCGCTTCGTCCAGTGGTGCGTCATCGTGCTGGCGGCCGCAGTCTTCTACGAGACGGTTGGCGGTATGATTTCCCAGTTTGCCCATGTCGGCTCCACCTTTGGCAATGTGCTCGGCTACCTGTTCGTCGCGTCGGTGGTGAAATTCATCTTCAGCCTGATCGGCCAGCGCATCGGCGATAAGATCGAAGCCGGACATATTTTCGGCCGGCTCGAATATCACCTTGGCCCGGTGGCCGGCGGCGTGCGCTTCTTCTGCATCGTGCTGCTCCTGCTCGCATTGCTCCACGCCGCGATGCCCACCGCCGACCAGCGCCAGCGCGATGTCAAATTCCAGACGGACAATTACGGTGCAGTGTATTTTCCAACGTTGAGCATCGTGAACGACGAAATCTTCAACCACTCGTTCTCAGGTCGCTGGATTAACGACAAGCTTTCCTTCCTGCTGATCGCACCGCACGTGGCACCGATCGCACCGGCGGCCGAATCCAAGCGCGTGCGGTCGTAGTGCGTGGGATCTGATTGACTCGAGGTTCAGTCCCGACGGAACGCGTGGCTTCGCTTCTTGCTCGATCTCTTACACCTGCTTGCATCCAAACCTGACAGTCGGGAAGGCAGAGCGAACGCGTAAGAGAAAGAGAATGCGCAAGAGCGGGACGAGGCGCATTCGTCCAGTCCCAGCGAAAGCGTTTGCGCTGCCCTGCTCCTGCGCTATAACCGGGACGTCTCGATT
>DATDFH010000202.1:0-2191 GCA_036522715.1 Verrucomicrobiia bacterium | reverse complement strand
CTACGATCCGATTCCGCAGGCGGATTATTACCGACTGCGCGCGATCTTCGAGCCGGCGTATGACGCGAAGAACTGGCGCACACCGGCCGCGCGGGCGATCCCACTGATGACCGACGACGAGCGCAGAAAGGCTTCCGAGATCGAAAAGGACGCGGCGAAGATCGATGCCGAGCGCGAGAAGAAACAGGCGGAGTTCATCGACGCCACGCTCGAAAAGGAACTGGCGAAGAAGCCCGAGGAACTGCGCAAGCCGTTGCGAGCGGCGTACAAGACCGCCGTCGCCAAACGCACCGCCCAACAGAAGCAATTGCTCAAGGACCATCCGACGGTAGGCAATCTTTCGTCCGGCTCGCTCTATCTCTACGACCGCAAAGCGTCCGACCAAGTCAAGAAACTCGCCGCCGATGCCGTGAAGGTGCGCGAGCAAAAGCCCGCCGAGGATTTCGTCCACGCGCTGACCGAAGTGCCGGGCAAAGTGCCGACGACCTTCCTTTTCCATCGCGGCGATCCCGACCAACCGAAGCAGGCGCTGGAGCCGGGTGAGTTGACCATTCTCGCGTCGTGGCGGCCGACGAAAATTTCCGCGACGAACGCCGCGTTGCCCACGACGGGCCGGCGGCTGGCCTTCGCGCAGCACCTCACCGACGGCGCGCATCCGCTCACGGCGCGCGTGCTCGTGAACCGCGTCTGGCTGCATCATTTCGGCCGGGGCATTGTGGCGACGCCGGGCGACTTCGGTTTTCTCGGCCAGCGCCCCACGCATCCCGAACTGCTCGACTGGCTGGCGAGCGAGTTCGTCGCGCAAGGTTGGAGCCTGAAGAAGTTGCACAAGTTGCTGATGACTTCGACGGCTTACCGGCAGTCATCGGTGCGCGAGCCGAAAAGAGACAAGCTCGATCCTGACAACCGCCTCTTCGGCCGCATGTCGGCGCGGCGCTTGCAGGCGGAGGACGTGCGCGACGCCATCCTCGCCGTCAGCGGCAAGCTCAACGAAAAAATGTTCGGCCCGCCCGTGCCTGTGATGGAGGACGAAGTCGGCCAGGTCATCATCGGCAAGGAGAACAAGGACGGCGAAGGCAAGGTCGCCGCGAAGCTCGATCTCGGCGGCGACGAGTTCCGCCGCAGCCTTTACGTGCAGGTGCGGCGCAGCCGTCCGCTCGGAATGCTCGAGGCGTTCGACGCGCCGGTGATGGAGCCGAATTGCGAGGCGCGCAGCGCGTCCACCGTCGCGCCGCAGTCGTTGATGCTGATGAACAACGTGTCGGTCATGGAGTTCTCCACTCATTTCGCCCAGCGCGTTGCGCGCGAGGCCGGCGACGACGCCGCGGCGCAGGTGCAGCGGGCGTGGCGGCTGAGCTACGGGCGCGCGCCGACGCCGGCCGAGTCGAAAAACGCCGTCGGCTTTTTGGAAGGACAGATCGAGTTCCTCCGCGCGCAGGCCCCCAAGCCGGACCCGGCGGCGAAGAGCAAATCGCCCGGCACAACGCCGCAGCCCGAGCAGCAGGCGCTGGCCAACTTCTGCCACGCGCTGCTGAGCGCGAACGAGTTTCTTTATGTGGACTGAGTCGCCGTTTTCGAGTCGTTCGACCCGCCGCCATTTCCTCGCGACCAACGCGCTGGGCCTCGGCTCCGTCGCGCTCGCGTGGCTGCTCAACGAGGAGGGCTTGCTCGCCGAGCCGTCGCGGCCCGAACTCGACCCTCGCAGCTTCGACCTCAAGTCCAAGGCGCCGCCGCGCGAACCGCGCGCGCGGGCGATGATCTCGCTGTTCATGCAGGGCGGGCCGAGCCAGATCGATCTGCTCGATCCCAAGCCGTTGCTCGAAAAGTACGACGGCCAGAAATTCCCGGGTGAGGTCAAGCACGACAACGCCGCGCAGGCCAGCAACCGCGTCCTCGCCAGCCCGTGGAAATTTTCCCGGCGCGGCCAGTGCGGCATGGAGATGTCCGAACTGCTTCCGCATCTCGGCGGCATCGCCGACGAGATCACGCTCATCCGTTCGATGCACACGGGCGTCAACAACCACGGCCAGTCGATCTCCGCGCTCAACACCGGTCGCATCACCGGCGGACGCCCGACGCTCGGCAGTTGGCTGACTTACGCGCTCGGCTCCGAGACGCAAAACCTCCCGGCCTACGTGGCGATGACCGATCCCAAGGGGGTCCCCGTGCTCGGCGTCGAGAACTGGTCCAA
>DATDFH010000201.1:0-8033 GCA_036522715.1 Verrucomicrobiia bacterium | reverse complement strand
CACCAACGGAACGTGTCCGATGACGATCGTGCGCAAGTGGGTGGGCACGGACACCTGCGCCAACGCGACCACCAACACGCAGACGATCACGGTCAACGACACCATGCCGCCGGTGCTGGTGGGTTGTCCGACCAACGAGAGCTTGCAGTGCGTGAATCCGCCAGCACCGGCCGCGGTGACGGCCACCGACAATTGCGACAGCAACCCCGTCGTCACCTACAGCGCCACGACCAACGGCATCAACCCGATGATCATCACGCGCACCTGGACTGCGCGGGACTTCTGCACGAACTCGGCGAGTTGCACTCAGACGATCACGATCCAGCCGTGTGCGCCGCTGGTCTGTGTCACGAAGGAAATCGCCTGCTTCCTCGGCACCAATGCGCAGGGCGTCGAAGTGTGCGGCACGTTTGGCAAGCTCGCCACCGGCATCCAGGGTGACACGCAAGACCCCGCCTTCTGTTACCGCATCACCGTGAGCAATTGCGGCCCCGTCGCGCTGACCAACGTCACAGTCATCGACGACCGCTACGGCGATCTGACGACGAACTTTGTCCCCAGCTTGTCCGCCTCGTTGGCGATCGGCGGCTCGGCCACCTACACCTTCAAGGTGGATTTGGGCGGCGCGTCGTTGCCCGGGCATATCGCCTTGGTGACCAACACCGTCGTCGTTGATGCCCGGAGTGCGGTCAGCGGCGTGCACAACTCTGCGCAAGACCAGGCCGTGGCGCAGATCATTCCCGCCGGGGTCGCCGCGCAACAGTTGTTCACCATTGATAACGGTGCGCTGACCGACTGTGTGAGGCTCGACGCGAGTGACTCGACTCCTCACATCGTCGTCACCTACGTGAAGATCATCAACGCGGGACTGGCCGACCTGCTGAATGTGACCATCGTCGGCAACGGCACGAATCCTTGCGGCATCAACACCATCCTCGACAACCTGGCGGCCGGCGCGATGGTGACCATCCCGGTGTGCACCAATGAGAGCTACGTCTGCAACGACCTTGATCCAACCTCCGTCTCGGTCACCGCGAGCGCGTTTGCCTACACGAATGTTGAGCAGGTGTGCGCCCACGACATGGATGGCAAAGACATCATCGTCCGCGCCGAGGCGCCGGGCTGTGTGCAATGCTTCCGGCCCAACGCCTGCCGCGTGACGGGCGGCGGGCGCCAGAACGGACCGTTGCTGACATATCCCGACGATGTCCGTTACGTGACGCACGGCGGCCAGGTCGGCGCACCGGTGAGCACGGCGGTTTGCGAAGTGACCACAAACTTCGCGCGCGGCAATCCGTGCATCCACGGCCGGTGGACGCATGTGCGCCACGCGTCGGGCGGGCTGCAAGGAAATTTCCACGCGCGCTTCTTCGACACGCTCGAGTGCGCGTGCCTGGGCACGAACGTCAGTCCGGGCGGCGTGTATGATTCCGGCACGGTGGTCGATGGAATCTGCAATCCGGGCGACCGCATCAGCGGACCCGAGCCGCGGCACGCGCCGGCGAACAAGATCGCCTTCACCGGTGTGGGTGATTGGGCCGATCCTAACGGTCGGCGCGCTTCTCGCGCGACGCTCTTCCGCGTGGACATCGAGGACCGCAGCGAACCGGGTGGCGGCCATGCGGGCGGACAGACGCCGCCGCCGGATCGCTATCGCATCCGCATCTGGGTGCTTACAGCGAACGAACTCGCGCAACTCAACGGCGCCGGCCCCGACCGTTACCTGCTGGGCTTCCGAACCGCCATCTCCGCCTGCAACGGCATCAACGTCCGTGACGGCGTGGATGTCCCCAACGGCACCGCGGTGTTTGGCCAGCGCCCGCCGGACATTGACGACGGCGGCGAGCTGGAGCGCGGCAATCATCAAATTCATCCGATGGTCCAACACTGCGACTTTTTGAATCCGGGCGAACCCGGTTTGGCCAACCCTTGACCAAAGCCCAGTAACCCAAGACCCAGAACAGGCGGGCCGGCGACGGTCCGCCTGTTCATTTTCAGGGAAAATTTCACCGCGCCACACTTGTCTGCAAAATTGATTGGAGATTGAACTGCTGATAAACTCCGACACGGTCAAACAGCCATGAAGGGCCAGAATCAAACTTCACATCGCGTGCCATCGTCGCCCGCCGCGGACAAATCGCTGCGGGGACCCTTGCTCGTCATCAGCGCAGTGCTGGCCGCGTGTGCGCTCGCGTTTGTGGTCATGCGTCGGCCGCGGGGAGCCGGCGCAACTGCCGATGCCGGGTCGGCCGCGATTTCAAACGTCGTCGGGGAAAAAAAGGCGACGTTCAAGCGGGTGGCGCGGCCGACTGCCGTCGCCCCCTCCGGCGTCCCGGCGATTGCAGGGCCGGCGCCGGTGGTTGTTCGCCGCGCGGCTTCAGTGCAGATGCGACAGTTGGTGGCAAGTCTCGCGCAGCTCGATTTGAAGAAAGGCATCAGTCCCGAACAGGCGGCCGATTGGAAACAAAGGCTTAAGTACCTGGCCACACAAGGACCGGAAGCGGTCGCGGGCATCCGCGAATATCTGGAACGCAACCAGGATTACAGTTACGGCGCGGTGCCCGGCGGAAATAACCTTGGCTACAGTTCGCTGCGCACGGCGATGATCGACATGTTGCAGCAGATCGGCGGGCCGGAGGCCATTGACGCGCTTGTGCAGACGCTGCGCACGACCGCCGATCCGGTCGAGATCGCGCTGCTGGCGCGCGGTTTGGAACAGCAGGCGCCGGAACAATACCTTCCGCTCGCGCTGGACGCCGCGCGCGAGGCGCTGGCGATGGCGGCGAAGGGTGAGTTGTCGAGGACCGACGTGGCGCCGCTGTTCGAGTTGTTCCAGAAATACGGCGGTCCCGACGCGGTGAACGACCTCGAAAAGGCGTCGTCGAAGTGGCATTACTACGCCACCATGGCGCTGGCGGACATGCGCGACGGCGCGGGAATTCCGGCGTTGATCCAGATGACCCGCGATCCGAACGCGGCTGCGGTCGGGAGCAGTCACGTCGCGTTCCGGCTTCTGGCGCAGTTGTCAGGAGAGTATCCGGACGCGCAGAACGCGCTCCTCGAACAGGCGCGGCAGAACAAGATTCCAGCCTCGGTGTGGCCGGAGATCGCCATCGCCCTCCAGGGTTACCGGCTCCAGTATCTGCAAAGCGTTTTGCCGGACGCGAATACCACGCCTGTGGGGCAAATCACCCAGACACACGGCGTCTCCTTCGGCAACCAGCGCTTCGCGACCACGTCCACGCTGACGGCATTGACGCCCGCGCAAATCCAACAGCAGGTGGGATTGATCGACCAGTTGCTGGCGAGCAGCGCGTCGCCGCTGGCGCAACAATTTCTCCAAGGCGCGCGCTCGAATCTCGCCAGCCGGCTCTCCTCCGCTGGCCGGTAAGCTTTTGCGCGATGTTACTTAGTGCCCGCAGAGACGGCGGATGCTGAAGTCGGAGTGAAATTCTTGGCGAGATACTCGACGAGTGAATTGATTTGTTCGTCGCTCAACGGCCCGCCCTTGTCGCGGGCAAACGCCGGCATGAGCGTGTTGTCCTTGCCTTCGCGAATCCAGTGCCGCCAAAAATCGAGATCGGTTGGGTGCTTGAGCGCGCGCAAGTCCGGCACCGCGCTGGCGCGTTCCGCCGCGTCGTGGCAGATGCCGCAGGACGCGACGTAAAGTTCTTTCTCCAATTTACCCTCGCCTGGCTTGACGTGGCAGCGGACGCAGTGGTTCTTGAACACCGCCTGCCGGTCGGCGAACGCCGCCTGGATGTTGCGCACGCGCTCCGTGCGATCGGGCGGCGGCGGCGTGGGGATGTCCACCGTGAACGTCAGCATCTTCATTCCGATGCTGGTGATGACCGAGATGGTCTTGGTGAGCTTGCCGGTCTTGCCGCGCGTGTCGATGGTCGCCTCGATCGGACCGTGCGCTCCGGGCGCAAGCTTCCACGGTTGTTCCGGCATTTTGGCGACCGTGCACCCGCACGACGGATACAACTGCGTGATCACGATTTCGTCGGGCGCGATGTTCGTGACCTGAAACGTCAGCGAGACACTCGGCTCGCCGGGCTTGGCCGCGATCTCTTTCCGCTCTGCGTCGAAGACCAGGCCGCTGACCGGAACAATCTTTGCGGTAGGAATCGACAGCTGTGCCAGCGTGCCGGACGGAGTTGTCGCTGGACCGGCAGGCGCGGGCGTTGTGGGCAACGGTGATTCTGCGGCGAACGCTGCGACGGCGCACCACAAACCCACAAGCCCCGGACACCCGATGATTCGAAGAGGAATCTTGCGCATGCTGAAATGCCAATGATATAGGCGGAATTTGGCGAAATGACGAGGTTTTTCCTGCGTTGCCAGGGAGGATATATCGGACGCCGCGACTGGTTCTCGCGGCTTTGAGGTGCTCCTTGTTGGGTGGCACTCTTACTCAGGAGAGCGCCCGCTTGATGGCTGAAGCATCAGTTGCGAGGAACGCCGGAAGAGGCATCAGGCCAAGCCGGTAGGAGCCAAGCGTCCCCTTCTTTGGCCATGTCACATTGCCGCTTCCATCGTCCTTTTTCTCGTGGAGTCCCCAAGTGAGGGAGATCTCGCTGGCGTAGTGCTCGGCTTTGATTCCGGTGCTGAGAACGGTCGCCGACCATTGTTGCCCGGCGCCCGAAGGATGGTATTCGACTTTCGCCGTGTACCATACGACTCCCCGGTAATTCTTGTTTTTGGGTTCGGGCCCGACCAATTCCTTGATCGGGTTTTCGACCCCTGTCTTGTGCAAGTTGTTGAACACCGTCGGTCCCGGCACGAGATTCCGGTTCTCTCCCTTACCGCCAAAGTTTTCGTTGATGAGGTGGAGCCGCTTGTAGTATGGGGCGCGTCCGGTGGTCAGGCCGGTCTCCGCGAGCGGTTTCCAACCCACGGGCTCAGCGCCGCCCGGTTCGCTTCCCATTTCGCGGTTGGCGGAGAGTTCGATTACCTCCGCGCGGAGTGGTCTGCCGCCGGACGCAGCAGTGAAGTTCATGGTCGGCTTCGGCAACTGGCCTATCGTCGAGGGGCCGAAGAGATGGCGGGCAAAGATGGGAGTCAGGGTGCGAAACTCGGCGCGGATTGTCCTATTGAGCACCCGCAACGGCTCGTAATCGGCATCCTTGGCGTCCGGCCGAGTGCCCACGGATTGGCCCCTGGTCTTGATTGCTTTCAACGTGCCGGCGACAATGTCTCGACTCTTGCGGACCTGCTCTTTGTCCTTCTTGCTTGCGTTAGGATTTGCCTCAACTTTCGACACGGCTTCATCGAGCGGCGTGAGATGCTGGCTGGCAATGATCACACGGGCACCGGCATCCTCGCCATCGAGGAAAATCTCGTGCAGCTCGCCTTCGCTGGTCGTGAATGCTTCACGCGCTTCCCACCAGTCGCGGAGTTTCGACACGACGCCTTTGGCCGTCTCCTTGAGCGATTCGAACACCGACTTCGCGCCAATGATCAGCTTGTCGATGGCGCCCACAACTGTGGTGCGGACTTTCTCGATGCCCTGGCCGATGACGACCGGCAGATCGCCGATTCCGAGGGTCTTCGCAAGGAAGGCGAGCACGGCGGGAACCAGGCGCGCGGCCGCAGATTCGACGATATCAGCCGCCTTGCCGATCGCGCCTTTGGCAATGTCGCTGACGCCGTCGCACACCGAAATCGCGACCTCGATCAACTGTTTCCCGTACTGGGCGAACGTTGAGAGCGCGTCATAGACAGCCTTGATCCCATCGATGATCAGGCTCAGCCCGCCGCTGGCGAGCGTCTTGGTCACCCAGATCGTCGCCTGCTGCACAATCTTGCCAATCAGGAAGTCGATCACCATACCGAGCAGCTTCTCCCACAGGCCGCTGAGGTCGGCGGCCAGATGTTTCCAGAGTCCGGCCGGGCCTTCCGTCATGAGCACCTGCACCCATTCGAGGACTTTTTCACCGGCGGCGACGAGTTTGCGGACCTTGTCGGCGACGCCCTTGCCCAGCTTTGCTTCGATCCGTTCGAATACCTTTTCCTTTGTCAGGGCGAGCACCTGGAGCACGAGGTCAAGGACGTTTCGCAGGGTGATGGTGAAGGGATCGGGAATCTTGATGCCTGGTCCTTTGACGCCGCTCAACAGCCAATCGGTCGCTCCTTTGAACAGGTGCTTGCCGATGTGGTCGATGAACTGGAACAGGCCCTGTTTCATCGCCCCGATCAGGTTGCCGAAGAAGCCAATCGGGTCTTTGATGATGTCCCGGATGGCACGGGCTGCACCGCGGAGGAGGCGGGCGAGCAGTTCTTTCGGGATGCCGAAGAATTCGAGCACGCCGCTGAAGAACGTCCACGCCGCGCCGAGGAGATCGCCGTGGGCGAAGACCTGGATCAAGATCTTCTTCGCCAGCCCGAGGGCGCGCGCGACGATGTTCGGCACGGCGAGGATCTGACTGAACACCGGGATGCGTTTCAGGATCTGGTTGACGAGGAAATCCTGCAGCGGCTCGCGGATGCACGCCGGAATCTTGTGCCAGATGCCGCTGATCAATTCGCCGATCCGGCCCACGAGGTCGCCGAGCACGTCGAAGATTTTCTCCAGTCCGCGCAGGATTGGATCGACCCACTTCGCCAGCGTCGCTAGGCACCCGTCCACGGCGTCGAAAACGCCGTGCACGCCGCCCGCAATCCATCCACCCAAATCGTCCGCGGCCCGTCCCAACCAGTTCAACGCGCCGCTCGCGAGGCTGAACGGCGGTGTGTTCGCGATTCCGGCGATGAGTTCGGCCACGCCCCCCGTGATCATTGTCACCGCGCCGGCGATCAAGTCGCCCGCGAAGGCAACACGACTGCGCACGGCCCCAATAGCGCGGAGGATGCCAGGCAGGATTTGAGCGCGCAGCGGCTTTTGATTCTCGGCCACGCCGCCGTTGTCCATCTTGTCGGCCATTTCGCCCGCGCGCTCCGCCCAGCCGGTGATCGAGCGGATGAAGTTGCCGATCAGCCGGAAGGGGAGAAAATTTCCGATCGCCCGGAACACTTTGCCCAGCGGCTCGGTCACCGGTTTCAAGAAACTCTTGACCTCATCCCACACCTGGCCGGCCTTCTCGGTGATCCACCCCAACAAACCTCCGCCGCCTTCGCCCGCAGCACCGCCGCCACCGCCGATGCCGAGCAGGTCGGTGATGAAATCCCACGCGCCTGACACGGCGTTGCGCACCGGCCTGGTCAGGTCCCACAAGTCCTTGGCAAGTCCGGTGATGAAGTCCCACACGTCCCCGGCGATCTCTTTCAGGAAACCGCCGATGGGCTTGAGCAGGTTGTTCCACACGCCCGAGAAAAAGTCACCAACCGGCTGGAAGAACTTCACGAGCGGGTCCCACACCGCCCCGGTTATCTCCGCCGCGGCCTCTTTCAGTTCGCGAACGCCTTCGAGCAGTGGCTTGCAGTTCCCTTTGGCGACGGCGCCAAGTATTTTCGCTACGCGCGCGCCCAGCTTTCCAAACTGGCCGATGAATCCTCCGACAAAATCACTGGCTTGTTGCAGTCCGCGGAAAATGAATCGGAAGGGCGCCGAGATCAGGTCTTTTAGGAAACCCCAGATGCCACGGTCGCGGATTTTCACCAGCACATCCGCCAGCCAGTCCGGCAGGAACTTTTTAACGCCCCACCAGAATGCGTCGGCGAGCTTGTCGCCGACCCATTCAACGGCGTCCGCACCGGCGTCATAAACGGCACCGGCCGCGTCGCCGACTGCGTCCACAAGACTTTCGCCGAAGTAGGGCTGAATCATGCCCGGCATCGCCGGGGTCAATTGTGCGGAACTCGCAGATGGTGGGCCGTGGGCGTACTCGGCATTTTGCTCGGCGCTTTGTTGAACTGCGTGCGCCGCTTCGTGCGCGATCAGCGGCACGTCGTCCGTGCTCTGCCCGGCGCCGAGGAAAATGTGGTTGTGCTGTGTGAATGCGCGCGCGCCAACATTGGCGGCGGCCTTCGCGGCGCCCGGGCCGGTGTGGATCCGCACTGCGCGGAGGTTGGCGTTTAGTACCGACTCCAAT
>DATDFH010000200.1:0-9797 GCA_036522715.1 Verrucomicrobiia bacterium | reverse complement strand
GACACTGATGTTGTGGGGCGCTGCCGGGTCGCACGCCGCGAGCCGAAAGCCCGGCCGGCAGATTATCTATGTCTCCAACGGCGGCTCGAAGGACATCTCCATCTTCGAGTTGAACCCAGCCACCGGCGAACTCACGCCGCGCGGCAACTTCGTCCTCGAAGCCAATCCCGGACCGCTCGCGATTTCGCCGGACCGCAAGTCTCTTTACGCGGCGCTGCGGACGAACAAGGGCGTGCAGGCGCTTCGCATCAATCCTGCCGACGGTTCCCTCGCTTCCGCCGGCGCGACCGCCATTGGAATCAATTCGGCGTATCTTATCACCGATCACACGGGCGGCTATCTCCTCGCGGCGGACTACGGTGGCGACCGCATCGCGGTGCATCCGATTCATCCCGACGGTTCGGTGGGCATCATGCCGGTGGCCGACCGCGCGACCGGCAAGAACCCGCACTCGATCCAGACCGATCCGGCAAATCGATTCGTGTTCGTCCCGCTGTGTGGCGCGGACCGGGTGCTCCAGTTCCGCTTCGACGCGCGTACGGGCGATCTCCAGCCTAACGATCCACCGGAAGTCGCGTTCAACCTGGTCGATGGTCCGCGCCATTTCGCGTTCCATCCGAAAAAGGATTTCGTTTACGTGGTGAATGAAAAGAGCAGCAGCGTGACTGCGCTGAAGTTCGACCGGAAGAAGGGCACGCTGGCGCCATTGCAGACGCTCTCCACGCTCCCGGTGGACTTCACCGGCAAGAGCGCCTGTGCCGACATTCACGTCGCGCCGGATGGAAAGTTTGTTTACGCGTCCAATCGCGGCCACGACAGCCTCGCCGGCTTCGCCATCGACTCGAAGTCCGGCCGGTTGACCGCGCTCGGCAACACACCGACCGAAAAGACCCCCCGCGCGTTCGCCCTCGATGCCGCAGGCCAGTTCCTCTTCGCCGCGGGCCAGGGTTCCGATCGCCTCGCCACGTATCGGGTCAATTTGCGAACGGGCGCGCTCCAGCCTCTCAAGGTTTACGAGGTCGGCAAAAGCCCGGCCTGGGTGCTGGTCGTTTCCCTGCGGAAATGACGGGATTCGTGCGGGCCGGCGCCTTGACACGCATGGCGTTTAGGGTTGAGTAATCTCGACGTTTGCGGTGTCCAATACTCGTATGAACATGAATCGAAATTTGTTTTTCACGACCGTTCTTGCGGGCGGGATCGTTTTGACCGGCTGTTACACGCCGGACGGCCAGCCGGACCGCACCGGGACCGGCGCGTTGGTTGGCAGCGGGGCCGGCGCGGCCCTGGGTGCGATCATCGGTGGCGGGCACGGTCGCGGCGCCGAGGGCGCGTTGATCGGTGCGGCTGCCGGAGCGATCGCCGGCGGGTTGATCGGCAACTCGATGGACCGGGAGGAACGCGCGCGGCTGCGCGCGCAGGCGCCGCAGACTTACGCGCGCATCGATCAGGGCCAGCCGCTCGTGGTTGCGGACGTCAAGGCCATGGCCGCCGCCGGATTGGCCGACGAAGTCATCATCACGCAGATCCGCGCCACGCATACGGTGTATCACCTGAGTGCCGTTGACATCATTGACCTGAAGAACGCCGGCGTGAGCCAGCGGGTGATCGAGTTCATGATCAACACCGCGAGTGGAAGCGCCGCACCGGCAGGGACCGCCGTCGTCGTGGCCGAACCGCCGCCTCCGCCGCCGGTGGAAACCATCGTGGTGGCGCCGGGGCCGGGTTATGTGTGGATTGGCGGCGAATGGGAATGGCGCGGTCGCTGGGTCTGGGTGGGTGGCCACTGGGGTTACCCGCCGTATCCGGGCGCGGTGTGGGTCGTTGGCTCCTGGGGCCGCGGGCCGCACGGCTACGTCCGGGCGCACGGGCACTGGCGGTGAGCCCCGTCGCTTCGCTGGATCACCTCGGACCGAAACTTCACTCGCGTAGCAACGGCGGCAATCGACTCCTCTTCTCTACGGGCTTCGTGTCGCTACGCTTGCCATTGCCGGAAACGGAGAACTCCGGCTGCCCCGATCCTTGGCTGCTCCCGTCGTGCTTAGTGGCGTCGAGCATGATGTAAACACAACGCGCCTGGCCCTCAGTCGCGCTCATCACTTCCGCGTAGCGATTGAGGAGCGATATTTCGTCGGCTCTCACTGCAAGAGGCATCGGTTTCCAGCAAACGACACTTGAGCGAGGAGTGAGGAGGCGGTGCGCGCACTTTCCTGCAAACCCGACTCCTCGCGCCGGCGACTGCATTGCATCAGTTCCTTATCTGAGCGCGATAAAAAATGGCGCAGCAAGATTAGGCACTGGGAAAGCCAAGAACGGTCTAGACCCCTCCGCAGAAAAAAAACTACGTTGCGGCCAGAGTGAATCGGACGCGGCCACAAACTAAAGAGGAAATCATGAATGCTCAAACTTGCCCTCTGTGGAGACGGACCCTCGACCGCTGCCGCCGCGCTGCCCGCCGCCATGCCGGCTTGCTGCCGAGCGTCGGCATGGTGTTGCTGATCGGCGGCGTGCTCGGGATGGTCTCGTGCAGCACGGTCACGCGGACGGTGATGGCACCGCCGAACGTGCCCGGCGCGAGTTATGCCGGCTCGGAAAGTTGCGCGCAGTGTCACGAGAACATCACGAAGGATTTCGCGTCAGCGGATCATGCTCGCTTGAAGGCCGACGGGGCGAATGCGGCGAATGTTGGTTGCGAATCCTGCCACGGCCCGGCGAGCATCCACAATCAGTCGGGCGGCGCGCGCGGCACGATCGTCAATCCACGAAAATCTCCCGACGCGTGCTTCCAATGCCACCTGGAGATCGAGGGCCGCTTCCGATTGCCCAATCATCATCCGGTGGTCGAGGGGAAGATCAGTTGCGGCGACTGCCACAATCCGCACAAGGGCAAGGTGATCATCGGCGGCGGCACGGCGCTGTCCACCGAGCAGGACACGTGCGGCAAGTGCCACATCGCGCAGCGCGGGCCGTTCGTGTTCGAGCACGAGGCGGTGCGCGAAGGCTGCACGACCTGCCATCAGCCGCACGGCTCGGTCAACCAGCGGATGCTCACCGAGCGCAACGCGATCCTGTGTCTGAAGTGCCACTTCCAGCAGCAGACCATCGGCGGGAAGATTTTCATCGGCGGTCAGGAGCATTCGGGCCGCCTCAACCGCGGCACCTGCTGGTCGGCCGGCTGCCACGAGGCGGTTCACGGTTCGCACATCGGTTCCTCGCTCCGGTTCTAGCGCCAACCCTCAACCCTGTTGAAAGGAAACAACATGAATGCGATCGAAAAAAACAGCGGTCGAGTGGGCCGCGCAGTTGGGACGATGGTGATGGCCGGCTTCCTCGTCGCGGCGGGAAGCGCCCGGCTGACTGCGCAGGACAAGGCCACGGCCCCTGCGGAAACCAAGTCCGGCGAACCCGAGCCGGGTGAGTACAACAACTCGCTGACCTTTGGCGTCGGGCACTTCAGCGTGAACGACGACAAGGCGGCGTTCATGCGCCGGGTGCAGATGCCGGCCGGCACGTTCGGCGGCCTGGAAGAACTTCACTTCGAGGAGATCGTTGGCAAGAAGGGGTTGTTCCAGCTCGACGCGCGGAGCATGTGGGAGAATCGCGACAACCTGTTCAAGGTGGACCTGAGCCAGCCTGAGATCGGCTACGTGCGCGCGGGCTACAAGGAGTTTCGCACGTGGTACGACGGCAGCGGCGGCTTTTCACCGCTCTCGAACGCGTGGGTGACGCCCTACAGCCAGGAGTTGCACATCGACCGGCGGACCGCGTGGTTCGAGGGCGGGCTCACGCTGCCGGACTGGCCGGTGTTTTCAGTGCGCTACACTTACGATGTCCGCACCGGGTTGAAGGACTCGACCATCTGGGGTGATTACAGCCTGAGCCATAACGGTTCTAATCTGCGCGCCATCCTCCGGACGTTCCGCGACATTGACGAACGGCGGCAGACGGTCGATGCGGACATGAAGCACACCATCGGCAACACGACGTTCGGCGTCGGGTTGCGCTACGAGCGGGACGTCATCGACGATTCGCTCAACATCCTGCGCCGTGCCGGGGAACCGAAAGTCGTGCGCACGGTGACGCAGAAAGACGACACGAGCGCGGACATTTGGAACGGGCACGGGTTTGTCGAAACGCGATTCAATCCGAAGGTGATGCTCACGCTGGGCGGCTCCTACACGCGGCTGGACACGGACATCGGCGGGAGCCGCATTTACGGCCCGACCTATGACTCGCCTTACAACCCGCTTTATGTCAACCGCCAGAATCGCGATGAAGGCTTTATAGACCTCAGCGGCGGTTCCCAGGTGGATCAATACGTTGCCAACATCAACCTCATGCTCAACCCGTGGAAGCACGTGACGATCGTGCCGTCGCTGCGCTTCGAGCACCAGAACCAGGTGGGCACCGCGCTGTTCGGTGAGACAACGGTCAGTGGCACGAACTCCGTTCCGCCCGTCTTCGTGGTAAATGACCGGCTGCGCAGTTTCACCGATGTGACCGAGGCGCTGGACGTGCGCTACACCGGCGTCACCAACTGGTCGTTTTACGTGCGAGGCGAGTGGCTGGAGGGGCAGGGCAGCCTGAAAGAAAGCGAATTCGATGTCGGCGATGAAACGGAAACCGCCCTCGTCGCAAATGTGCAGGATACCGACTCGGAGCGTTGGGTGCAGAAGTACGTGGTGGGGGCGAATTGGTATCCCTGCCGCTCGGCGAACTTCGCCGCGCAATACTACTTCCGCAGCCGGAAGAACGACTACGACCACAACATCGACTCGGCCATGCGGACAGTCAGGCCCACCACGGTCGCCGGAGGCATTACCAACCTCGGGCGGACCAACATCAGTGACTTCTACCCGGCCTTCATCGAGGAGCAACTGTTCGACACGCACGACGTGAATTTCCGCATGACGTTCCGGCCGGCTTCGAGCCTGACGCTGGTGACGCGGTATGATTTCACGCTGACCAGCTACAACATGCGCGGCGACTACGCCACGAATGGCACGCCGCTGGCCCGAATCCAAAGCGCCGAATCCACTGCGCACATCATCAGCCAGGGCATTTCGTGGAGCCCGCTGGCGCAACTTTATTTTCAGGGCAGCATCAGCTACGCGCTCCAGGGCACCGAGTCGCCAGCCTTCACGCTGCTCGGCACCGCCTCCAACCTCGTGCAGAACGCGCGCAATGATTACTGGGACGCGAGCGTGACGGCTGGTTGGGCGTTCTCCAAGTATTCCGATCTTCAGGCGCAGTATTCGTATTACCGTGCGGACAACTACGATCCGAGCAACGCGAATGTCGGGCTGCCGTACGGCGCCGGCGCCGAGCAGCACGGCGTGACGGTTTCATTGATCAACCACCTCAAGCGAAACCTCCTGTGGAAGATTCAATACGGCTACTTCGCCGGCAGCGACCAGACTTCGGGTGGCAACAACGACTACAGCGCGCACATGGTTTACACGAGCTGGCAGTATTTGTTCTGAACACCGCCCGTCGCGGAACGATCCATAAACACATGAAAACGACACCCACTGGAAGAACTGCAACCAACTGCTGGTTGCGAACGGCGTTTGCCGTCGCTGCCGCTCTGTCGCTCCTCGGCGGGCCGACCCTCGCCGCTGACGTGGCGACGAACTGGAACACACACTGCGCCTCCTGCCACGGCAAGGATGGCAAGGGCCAGACCAAGGCCGGCCGCATGGCCAACGTGAAGGACATGACGGAAGCGGGCTATCAAGCATCCTTCGATGATCAGAAGGCCTACAAGCAGATCAAGGAAGGCATGAAAGACGAGAAGGGCAAGGAGCGGATGAAGCCCTTCAACGAAAAGTTGACCGACGACGAAATCAAGGCCCTAATCGCCCACGTGCGTTCGCTCAAAAAGTGAGCGAACGGAAAACAAAAGGCGAATGAACATGAAAACGATTGCGATTACGTTGACTCTGGCTGCGACCGTGGCGGCGATTTACGCGGCGGATGTGAATGGCTTGTGGGACCAGCACTGCGTCTCCTGCCACGGCAAGGACGGCAGCGGCAAAACCAAGATGGGCCAGAAGAGCGGTGTGAAGGACTATCGGGACCCGAAGGTTCAGGCCGAGTTGAAGGACGACACTGCGCTCAAGGCCGTCAAGGAAGGCATCACCGAGAACGGCAAAGAAAAGATGAAACCGTTCAAGGACAAGCTGAGCGACGACGAGATCAAGGCGCTCATCGGGCGATTGAAGGAGTTTGGGAAGAAGTAACGTCGACGGGCAAAGCTCAAACCTCAGAAGTCAAAAGAAGCTCCAAGTTCCAGGACTCAAGCTCCAATCCTTCGCACGCGGTGGCGTGTGGACGATTGGAGCTTTTGATTTGGAACTTCTTTTAAGCTTCTCCGACTCCGCCCAAATAGGCGCAGCATTTTGCAATCGGCGGTTAGTTCTCCAACCACGCGCAGCCGATACTGCGTCCGAAATTATGAGTGCCGACGGCAAGAAACGGTTCGTGCTGGCGGGGCTGTCGCTTGGCTACGCCGGGCTGGTCGGCGCGTTTCTTCTCAACTTGTGGGGCCGGCCAGCGGTCCTCGCGCCGATTCCCCTCACTGATCCCCAGTTCACCAACACCGCAACTGTCCGTATGTCCGGCGCGGAGGTGGAACGCACGGGCGGCGATACTTCGGGCTTTGGTTGCTACACGTGCCACGACAAGAAAAAGCCCATCGTGCTGAACTTCGACACCGAGAAGAACATCGTCCTCTCCGAGGCGCACAAGGACCTCACGCTGAAACACGGCCGGCACAACCGGAACAACATTTGTTTCAACTGCCACGACGAGGCGAATCTCGAACTGCTCCAGACCCGCGACGGCCGCGAGTTGAAAATCCTCGATAGTTCCCCGCTTTGCGGTAGTTGCCACGGCCCGACCTTGCGCGATTGGGAAGCCGGCGCGCACGGGCGCATCAGCGGAATGTGGGCGCGCGCCGTCGGAACATTCCAACGCCAGGACTGCGTGTCCTGCCACGACCCGCACTCGCCGAAATTCCCGCCGCAAAAGCCGGCGCCGCGCCCGCATCCGCTTCGTCCCGATGGTGAGAAGGCGGACGAGAAACCAAAAGGTCACTGATATGCCTTCGCCATCCACCACCCTCCGAATGCCGCCGGAAGCTCCGATGAACCGCCGCAGCTTCCTGCGCAACTCCGCCGCGCTCGCCTCCGGTTTCGCCGCGCTTGCCGCAAGCCTCGCGCCGCTGCGCGAACTCAAGGATTTTTCCTCCGTCGATGAGTTCATGCAGAAGTATTACAAGGAGATGACGCCGGAGGAGATGGCGCGCGTGTTGAAGCGCATCGGGGATCAGGTGCAGCGCGAGTACCGCCTGCGCCCGCACGTGCGCGACCTCAAGCCGATGGATGGCGTGGAGTTCGTCTATTGCCTCAACCTCACCCGCTGCATCGGCTGCCGGAAGTGCGTCCACGCCTGCGTCGCCGAGAACAACCTCTCGCGCACTCCCGAGATCCAATATATTCGCGTTCTGCGGATGCCGCACGGTTCGATCGACATGGAGAAGGCCACGCACAATTACTCGCCCGAATCCGTGCCGGAGAACGGCTTCTTCTACATGCCGGTGCAGTGCCAGCAGTGCAAGAATCCCCCGTGCGTGAAGGTTTGCCCGGTGCACGCGACGTGGCAGGAGAAGGACGGCATCACGGTGATTGATTACGACTGGTGTATCGGCTGCCGCTATTGCGAGGCCGCGTGTCCGTATTGGGCGCGCCGGTTCAATTTCACCAAACCATCGGTCCCGAAGGAAAAGCTCAACCTCGACATGGCCTACCTCGGCAACCGTCCGCGCCGGCAGGGCGTGATGGAGAAATGCCATTTCTGCATCCAGCGCACCCGTGCCGGCCGCTATCCCGCGTGCCTCGAAGTCTGCCCGACGGGCGCGCGCAAGTTCGGCAACATCCTCGACCCGAACAGCGAGGTCTCCTACATCCTCCGCAGCAAGCGCGTGTTCATCCAGTTGAAGGAGGAATTGGGGACGGTGCCGCGATTCTTTTACTACTTCGACGTATGAGCACTGCGATCGGAAACTACTGCGTGTTCCTCTGGCGCTGCGCGCGCATCGCGTTCGCCGGCGACTGGCGCTACCACCTTTGGATCGGTTCGCTCTTCGTCGTCTGCCTGCTTGGCCTCAATGCCTACGCCAAACAGCTCGTGCACGGCCTCGTCGTCACCGGCATGACAGACGAAGTCTCGTGGGGAGTTTACATCGCGAACTTCACCTTCCTCGTCGGCGTCGCGGCAGCGGCAGTGATGATGGTGATCCCCGTTTACATCTACAACAACGAGGAACTCCACGACCTCGTCATCTTCGGCGAACTGCTCGCCGTGGCCGCGATCCTCATGTGCCTCGCATTCGTCACCGTCGATCTCGGCCGGCCCGACCGTTTCTGGCACCTGATCCCCGGCATCGGGCAATTCAACTTCCCCGCGTCGATGCTCAGCTGGGACGTGATCGTTCTCAACGGCTACCTCCTGCTGAACGTTTACATTTGCGGGTACCTGCTCTACTGCCGTTATCAACGGAAGATGCCGGCGAAGTGGTTTTACGCTCCGTTCGTCTTCATCGCCATCTTCTGGGCGATCTCGATTCACACGGTGACGGCGTTTCTCTACGTGGGACTGGGCGGCCGGCCGTTTTGGAATTCCGCGATCGTCGGCCCGCGTTTTCTCGCGTCGGCATTCACGGCCGGGCCGGCGCTGATGATCCTGGCGATTCAAGTCGTCCGCCGCGTCACGGCCACCGTGCCCTTGAGCGAAATCACACGACAGTTGGGCGGCACCACCAAGCACACGGAAGCGGTGAAGCGTGTTGCCACACCGGACGATCTGCATCTGCTGGCCCGTCATCTGCCCGAGTTCGCCTCGGCCTCAAAGGAAACCCGCGAGTCCCTGCTGCCCGGCCTGACGGTCTTGGAAGTGGCGCCGGGCGACATCCTGCTGCGCCAGGGCGAAACGGACAAAGACGCCTTCTTCGTCCTGAAAGGGCGCGTGGTGGTCGAGCGCGAAGAGGGCGGGCGTTGCCGTGTCACCCGCAGCGCCGGGCCGGGCGAGCAGTTCGGCGAAGTATCGGCTCTCCACGGAACTCCGCGCGTGGCCACCGCCATTGCCGAGGAACCGACGCAGGTCCTGCGCGTGTCGGCCGACGTGCTGCGCAAGCTGATGAAGAATCCCCGGCTCAACCGAATCATCCGCGCGCGCATGGCGGAACGGCTCATGATCACCGACCGCGCGCTGATGACCCTGCGCGGCATCGTGCAGGTTTCGATGCTCATCAACGTCTTCCTGCTCGTGAATGAAGTCTTCAAGGAGTTTTACTCGGGCAACCTCCACGTGGCGTCTTCGAAATATCTCTTTCTCGGTTTGCACGGGCATTACGCGCTGGTGCCGTGGATCTGGACCGCGATCGTCTTCAACCTCGTCGCGATGGTGCTGCTGGTTTTGCCCGTCAGCCGCAGTTTGAAATGGCTGAACCTCACGTGCGTGCTGTGCGTCGTCGGCATCTGGATCGAGAAAGGCATGGGCCTCGTGGTGCCTGGCTTCATCCCGACACCGCTCGGCGAAATCGTGGACTACCTGCCTACGCTGAACGAGACGTTGATCTGTTTCGGCATCTGGGCGTTCGGCCTTCTGTGTTACACAATTCTCCTTCGCGTAGCCGTGCCCATCCTGCAAGGCAAACTCTCCATCACCGGCGAGCCGGAAGCGCCACGAACCAACTCGACGCTCCCGCTCACGATGGCCGCAAAAGCCCAAAACTGACC
>DATDFH010000199.1:0-3015 GCA_036522715.1 Verrucomicrobiia bacterium | reverse complement strand
AGGGAGCCAAGCTTGCGCTCGCTCCAGTCGAGCGGCGAGAGGTGCGGCCGTTTGCCCATCAACTCGACGCCCGCATAACCGAGCGCGCGTGCGTGACGGACAAATTCCTCGACCGACAAACGATGTTGGCCCCAAAAGCCGGCGTAGCTGACGGAGAAGAGAACGGGCTTCATGCCGCTTAACTACCCGGCTACAGTGATCGGGTCAACGCCGCGCCATCACTCTCATGCGCCCGGAAGCACGCCTCGCCCAAGCTTTGCGGCGCCAGCTTGCGCACGGTGCCGGGAGATCGGCCGTCAGGAGCAACCGCGGCGGCGCACATCACGTGCATTGCTTCCCGCACTACGCTCTGTTATTGCTCCGCGCGAATGTTCGCCCGGCTCCGCCAAGTCCATCGGAATTTGATTCCACTTATTGCTGGAATGGCATTCGTGACCCGCAGCCACGCGAGTGATTCCTCCATGCAGCCATTTGGCATCGTCATCCACGGTGGCGCAGGCACGATTCGGAGATTGGAACTGACGCCCGGACTGGAGCAGGAATATCGGGCCACGCTGCGCCAGGCGGTGGACGCCGGCTATGCCGAGTTGAACAAGGGCGGGACCAGCCTCAGCGCCGTCGAGGCTGCGATCGTGATCCTTGAAGATTCGCCGTTGTTCAACGCGGGCAAAGGCGCCGTCCTGACCAGCGCGGGCGCGGTCGAACTCGACGCCGCGGTGATGGATGGAAAAACCCATGCGGGCGGCGCAGTCACCGGCGTCACCCACATCAAGAACCCGATCCAACTCGCGCGCGTCGTCATGGAGAAATCGCCGCACGTCCTGTTTCAAGGCGATGGTGCGGAAAAGTTCGCGAAGGAACAGGGCTTCACGCTCGTGCGCAACAGCTACTTCATCATTGAACGGCGCAAGAAGGAATTGCAGAAGGTAAAGGAGCTCGAACGGCAGAAGAAGAGCAAACCCGCCGACGCCGCGTTGTCCCGACTGGAGTTCGCTGGCGAGATCGACGGTGCCAGCTTCGGCACGGTCGGCGCGGTCGCGTTGGACAAGCACGGCAACCTGGCCGCCGGCACCTCGACCGGCGGGCGCACCAACAAGCGTCCGGGCCGCGTGGGTGACACGCCGATTCTTGGCGCCGGCACCTACGCCGACAACCGCACCTGTGCCGTCTCGGCCACAGGCCACGGCGAGTTCTTCATGCGCGCCGTCGCCGGGCATGATGTCGCCGCGCTGATGGAATATCGCGGCCTGACTCTGGCCGAGGCGATGCGCGAAGTGCTCCGCAAGCTCGGCGAAGCGGGCGGCACGGGCGGGATGATTGCCATAGACGGCAAAGGCAACATCGCGCTGCCATTCAACACCGCCGGCATGTATCGCGGCCACCACATCAGCGGGCGCGAACCCGCAATCGATATTTTTCAGGAGCCAAAATGACCGACTACATCCAAGCCAACACCGACGGCAAACTCCACGCCGCCGACAAGCCCAGCATTTCCCCGCTCAACCGCGGCTTCCTCTACGGCGACGCGATCTATGAAGTGTGGCGCACCTACGACGGCATCGTGTTCTCCTTCGACGAACATTGGCAGCGGCTCGAACGCTCGGCGCAGGCGCTGGAAATGCAACTGCCGTTCGCGCAGTCAGACCTCTTCAAGCAGATCAAGCGCACCGCGTCAGCGTTCTGTCGGAAGATCGGCGGGCGCCCGGAACTTTACATCCGGCTGCAAGTGACGCGCGGTGCCGGCGCCGTCGGACTCAACACGCGCCTGGCCGACAAACCGAGCTACGTGCTGCTCATTCAAACGCTTAAGGCCCCGACGCCCGAGCAACTCGCATCCGGCCTCAAGCTCGGCCTCGCAAAATCACTCCACCGGAATCACCCTTCCACGCTCAACCCGCTCTGGAAGACCGGCAATTATCTCAACAACATCCTCTGCTTGCGCGAAGCCATCGCCGCCGGCGCCGACGAAGTGGTGATGACCAACCTCGCCGGCGAGATCACGGAGTCGGCCGTCTCAAACATTTTCTTCGTGCGCAGCGGCGAACTGCACACGCCGCCATCGAGCGCGGGAATGCTCGAGGGCATCACCCGCGCGGCGATACTCGGGCCGATTGCGGGCACCGCGGGCGTACGGGTGAGCGAAACGACCATCCGGCCTGACGAACTGTCGGGCTTCACCGAGTGTTTCATCAGCAGCACCACGCGCGAGATTCATCCTGTCAACGCGATTGACGATGTGCGTTTCACCGTCGGCGGAGACACGGTGACCGCGAAGTTGCAATCCGCCTTCATCGGCTTCACCCGCGAGTATGTGAAGCGCCACAAGAAACTCCGCGTGTGGCCACGCGTTCCGGCCGCCATCGCACCGACCGCCCCACCACCCGCATGATCGCTTTCGTTCGCCGCCTCAGCCTCAGCCAGTGGATCCTGCTTGCGATGGTGGCGGGCATTCTCTTCGGGTGGCTCATCAGCAGCGGTTCGGTGTCGCCAGCGACGGCGGAGCACATGATGCTCGCCTGCAAGATGGTCGCCTCCGCGTTTCTGCACCTGGTCAAGTGCATCATCGTGCCGCTCATATTCAGCACACTCGTTGTCGGCATTGCGGGTCACACCGACGACATGAAGGCCGTGGGCCGGCTCGCGCTGAAAAGCATCATCTATTTTGAAATCGTCACCACGGCGGCGCTGTTCGTCGGGCTGGGCGCGGTGAATCTCGTCAAGCCCGGGGCCGGAATCGTCCTCTCCTCGAGCGCCGACGCCGGCAAACAGTTCGCGCAGACCAAGGTCACGCTCGAAGGTGTGGTCGAGCACCTGGCGCCGCAGAGCTTCTTCGACGCCGCCGCGCGCAATGACGTGCTCCAGGTGGTCATCTATGCGCTGATCTTCGGCATCGCGCTCGCGCAGGTGAAGGGCAAGCCCAAGCACACCATGCTTGATTTCTTCGAGGGCGTGACACAAGTGATGTTCAAGTTCACCGGCATCATCATGCTCTTCGCTCCGTTCGGCGTCGCCGCC
>DATDFH010000198.1:0-4373 GCA_036522715.1 Verrucomicrobiia bacterium | reverse complement strand
CAGCGCCGCCTGCAGGTAGATCGTTTCGCAGGCGCCCGCCACCCCGGTGCCGATGGGGATGAGCTGGTGCGTCACGCTGTTGGAACGGAACGCCGTGAGCACGAGGCCAAGGCCGGTGGAGACGGCACCGGGCGGACAGGTGTGGGCCTGCGCGGTCTGGCTGGTGATGAGACTACACACGCCGAGCAACGCGAAGGCGAGTGGAAGCTTGTTGAAAAAGAGAGACGACTGCACCTTGGCAATGAGGCTTTTCATAAAATCCCGATTCGGTTCAGTTTTTTCTGTCTGAAGGCGTGGCATTAAGGACCGCAATTGATCCGCATTCAAGTCATCTTCACCGGCGGATCGTAAAAAAACTCGTCCGGCTTCAGTGCTTCGCAAGATTGCAACCGCGGTCTTTAGCGACCGGAACGCTGTGCGCGCAAAACTTCCTGATTCTCCAGCAATCGCGCCGGTGCCCGGATTTTTGTAGTGTTTTACACTACAAGAATCTCCGTAGTTTCCCTGACAGACAGACCGGCTGCGGAAGGGTCATGCTGGCGGTGATCCAGCGACCCGCCCACGCAACAGGAAATGCGCGACTTCCGCGATTACCAGGAAGCCTTTCGGCAGGCGCTGTTCCGGTGAATGACGGCCTTGATGCCATCCGCGCCGCCGCGAACAGCTCCGCCAACCGCAACGGTGTGGATTTGATCGACACGTCCGGTTTCATCGATCCCGCCCTGATCACGGTGGCGAACAAGGTCAACGAGTTGATCACCGTGCTGCGGCGGTGACGAAGATCGGTCACAAGCGACCCTGCGGCGGGCGTGCCGCTGGTAATATCGGCTAGGGCAGCTCGCGCACGTGATAGAACCGGCTTTGCGGCGCGGCGCCACCCGGATCGACCAACGGCACGACTCCCCCGGTACCCATGACACTATCGCCGACCAGTGTCCAAGTGCCTCCGTCGATGTCATCCGTGCGCTCCAGTTGATAGTGCCGGTCCGCAAGGGTCCTGACTTTGACAATCAGGTCGTCGCCGCCGATTTCAACCGCCTCGATCTCGAGACCATGGCTTTCCACCACGATGAAATTGGTGCGCGCCAGCGAGCTTGTCCCCAGTGGCCCGCTCACGGTCAGCGTCACCGTGTTTGTGCCGGGCGCGCCATAGGTGTGCATCACGTTCGTGGACGTGGTGTTCGTGCTGCTTCCATCGCCAAAGTCCCAAAAACGGTTGGTGATCGTGCCGGTGGAGGAATCGTTGAAGGTCACTGGCAACGGCGCGAAGCCGTTCGTCGATGAAGCGCCAAATTGCGCGAGGGGCGGGGCCGCTCCCGCGCCGTTGAGGGAATTGGTGGAGGAACCACCGTCGCTGGTGATCACCAGCGCGGCGTTGAAGTTGCCTTCGTTGGTGGGCGCGAAGCGGACAACCAGATTGGTGGAGGCATGACTGTCCACGCTGAATGGCGTACCGGACAAAATCGCAAACGGCCCTGGGGCGACGCTGGCAGTTCCTGTGAGGGGCGAACCGCCAGCATTGGAGATGACAAAAGTAAAGTTGGTTGCGCCACCCAACGCGAGCACGCCGAAATCATGCGACGCCGGAGCCACCGTCAATAGGCCGGGAGGTGGGCTGAGAATCGTTCCGACGCCTTGTCCCCGGCCGAGTGTTGCGGCCACCGGGTTCAACAGGTTCACAAGAAAAGTGCGGTTCGAATTGTTGAGGGTGTTCCCGATGACCGCGACACTGAAGGTCTGGTTGGTCTGGCCCGGAGCAAAGCTGAGCACGCCATTGGTCGCAAAATAATCCGTCCCGGCGGTGGCCGAGCCGTCAGCGGTCTGAAATCCCACCGACACGAACTGGCCGCTGGGCGGAGCCAGCGTCACGGTGAACACGGCGTTGGTCGTGCCGCTGCTGCCGTGATAGAGGGTTACATCGTTGATCGAGAGTGCCGGCAGCGGGTCGTCGTTGATGATTGTGCCCACGGCTTGCGCGCTGCCGAGGGTCGCGTTTTGTGGATTCAGGAGGTTCACGAAGAAGGTCTCATTCGACTCGTTGAACGTGTCGCCAATGACCGGGACGCTGATGGTCTGAACGGTCTCGCCGGGACTGAAGACGAGTGTGTCATCGCTCGCGACGTAGTCACTGCCGGCGATGGCGGTGCCATTGCTGGTTGTGAAATCCACGTACACCAACTGGCCGCTCGCGGGAGAGAGCGTGACGGTAAACACGGCGTTGGTCGTGCCGCTGTTGCCTTCGGTCACGCTCGTGTTGCTGATCGAAAGGAGCGGCAGCGGATCGTTATCAAATATGGTGCACTCGCCTTGCGCCTTGACCAGCATGGCGTTTGTCGGGTTGAACAGGTTTATGTCAAAAGTTTCGTCGTCTTCGCTCAAGGTGTCGCCACGGACGGCGACAACGATGGTCTTGCTCGTCTGGCCGGGATTGAAAATGAGCGTGCCGTTGGTGCTGACGTAGTCCCCCGGAGCGACCGCGGTTACGTCATCGGTTGCAAATGCCACGCTCACCGTCCGGCTGCTGGCGGGCGACAACTGCACGGTGAACACGGCGTTGACCGTGCCGGTGTTGCCTTCGGTCACCGTCGGGTCGTCGATCGAGAGGGACGGCAGAGTCACCGTCGTCACGAGCGCAGCCGAGTTGTTGAGCGAATTGAAATCCGGCTCGTTGGCGGTGACCACGGTGACGTTGGTGAGGGTTCCAGCGTTGGTCGGCGTAACGCTGATGGTGACCGTCGCGCCGGCGTTATTGGTCAACGTGCCGAGACTGCATGTGATGATGCCGGCGACATTGGTGCAACTTCCCTGAGTTGAAGTGGCGGAGACGAAACTCACGCCCGCTGGCAACGTGTTCGTCAATTTCACGCCGGTCGCCGTCGCGGGGCCGCGGTTGGTCACCCGCAGCGAATAGGTGAGAGTGTTGTCCACCACGATCGGGTCGGGCGCATCCGACGCCGTGAGTGCCAGGTCCGCCGTGCCGGCGCTGCTGCAACACCGCACTTCGGAGACTGAGACTGTATCCACATACCAACCGACGCCGCTGCCGCTGCTGTCGCTCGTGAAGCGCCAGCGCAACTGGATATTCTTGCCCGCGGCGGAAGCCGGCAGATTGACCGTGGTCGTAACGAACCCGCCGGAGCTGCCGGTCCACGCCGGCACCGAGCCGAACAGGATCGTGCCGTTGTAACCGCCGGTGACAAAGGCACCGCCGACATTGGTGATGTTCGTGAACGCCCCGCCGGCGATGGAGATCTCCAGGATGCCGCCGTCAGCCCCGGCTTCAGTGTTGTAGTTGTGGCGGAACGTCAACTGCGAGGCGTCCGACGTGATGGCGATGCTGGGCGAGGTGAGCCGGTTGGTCCCCCGGCCACTGGGGTCGGGCGAGAAGGCCGAGTTCGGCACGGTGTCACGCGCGTTGGTCGTGGTGTTCCAGATGGTTCCGATCCCCACCAGGCTGGCGGTCCAGCCGGCCGGCAGGTTGGTGGGCGTAACGCCGTCGAAACTCTCCGAGAAGATCAAGACCGTCGGACCGAGTTGAAAGTTGAAGCTCACCGTGCCGAGATTGTTGGAACCGTCCTGGAGCTGGAAGGTGGGTGACACAGTGCTGCCGCACGGTCCGCTCGCGGTAAAGGTGAACGAGCGCGCCACGGTCGCGCCGCCAGCGGTCAGGATGCCGTAGGTTTGCGGCGCGCTGGGCGAAATCACGCCGTTGGTCACGAGCAGCGTGGCCACGAGGTTCGTCGTGTTGCTGGTCCCGGTGTTTCGCAACGAGAAGTCCAGAGTCACCGTTTCCCCCGGATCGATCGCGCCGTTGTTGGTGATGCAGCTTTCCTGGAGCAATGCGGCACCCGCCGTGGTGATGACTGGCGCCGCCGTCGCCGATTGCAGCAAGGCAAAGAGGGCACCCCCAAAAACCGCCAACGCGATGACGAGTGCCCGCTGTCTGCATGGCCTGCCGCGCTCTCGGAGCGATTGGATGAGCAATTTCAGTGAATGGCCAAGCATCCGAAGTGAGGCCGCGATTGCGGAACGGGAAGCGAGCACTGGGTTCATGAGGCGGAAGCAGGCTTTTCGATGTCTCGCTTCGGTCGGTCGCGCGCGCGTTGATTTTCGGGCATCCAAGTTTCCGAATGCCCCTATCCTATCGCCAATGAGGCATCACATGGCAAACCGAATGTCATGCTGGTGTCCCGCAATCGGCGCTCTGAGCCGGATTGCGTTTGCACTCTTGCGAGCGAAACAGCGCCGAAGTCTTGGGGGAAACGCAGGTCAGCCCGGAGCCATCGGGCCACCGGCCACGTTGCGGCGGTCGGATTTACATGGGTGGCAAAATGGGGTGAAGATGCGTCGGGCTGCAAAAGAAAATCGGCGGG
>DATDFH010000197.1:0-5036 GCA_036522715.1 Verrucomicrobiia bacterium | reverse complement strand
ATTCTTTCCGGCTCACCAACCTTGTCCGCCGGGGGCACACTCAATGGCACGCTCACCGTCGCATCAGGCGCGACGCTCACGGCGGCGAGTTTCAATATTCGCGGCCCGCTTACAGTTCAATCCAACGCCACAATGAACTGGAGCAGCGGGGATATCAGCGGCGCGGGTTTGACAGTGGCGGCTGGAGGGACTCTGACCATTTCCAACAGTGTATCGTTGAGTGCCTCGACACCCGGAGGCGCGTTGACCAACTATGGCGCAGTGGTGTGGACGGCGCCAGCGGGCAATTATCTTTATGGCTACGGGGGTTCGGTGATTTACAATGCGGGTTTGTGGCAGGCGACCACGGACAACACCCTGTATAACCTTTCAGGCACGAACACGTTTTACAACGTGGGCACTTTTCAGAAGATCGGCGGCACCGGCGCAACCACCATCGGTTGGAAATTCAACACCACCGGCACGATCAACACCCCAAGCGGTTCTCTCAGCATCAGCGATTGGGTTGGGAACAACATTCTTTCCGGCTCACCAACCTTGTCCGCCGGGGGCACACTCAATGGCACGCTCACCGTCGCATCAGGCGCGACGCTCACGGCGGCGAGTTTCAATATTCGCGGCCCGCTTACGGTTCAATCCAACGCCACAATGAACTGGATGGGTGGAGACATCAGCGGCGCAGCTTTGACCGTGGCGGTCGGGGGCATGTTGACCATACCAACCGGCAGCTCGGTTTCTCTGGGCGGTTCCGGAGTGCCTGGTTCCTTGACGAACTACGGGACAGTGAGCTGGACGGCAAACGCGGGTTATTCACTTTACGGCTACAGCGGATCGGTGATCTACAACGCGGGTCTGTGGCAGGCGGCCGCGGATGGCAACCTGTCCCCTCAAAGTGGCACGAACACGTTTTACAACGCGGGCACGTTTCAAAAGACCGGAGCCACAGGCGCAACGACCATCGGTTGGAAATTCAACACCACCGGCACAATCAATACTGCGACCGGTTCGCTGTCTTGTTCATCCTGGACGGGCGTCAACACCCTGAACGGAACGGCCACGATGTCCTTCAGCCTGTTGAATGCGCCGCTTACGGTCGCGAGTAATGCGGTACTGAACTGGATTGGTGGAGACATCAGCGGCGCAGCTTTGACCGTGGCGGTCGGGGGCATGTTGACCATACCAACCGGCAGCTCGGTTTCTTTGGGCGGTTCCGGAGTGCCTGGTTCCTTGACGAACTACGGGACAGTGAGCTGGACGGCAAACGCGGGTTATCCACTTTACGGCTACAGCGGATCGGTGATCTACAACGCGGGTCTGTGGCAGGCGGCCGCGGATGGCAACCTGTCCCCTCAAAGTGGCACGAACACGTTTTACAACACGGGCACGTTCCAAAAGACCGGGGGCACAGGCGCAACTACCATCGGTTGGAACTTCAACACCACGGGCACGATCAGCACTGCGACCGGCTCGCTGTCTTGCTCTGCGGTAATCGGTGTCAACATATTCAACGGAAACGCCGCGATGTCTTTCAACCTATTGAGTGCACCGCTTACGGTTGTCAGTAATGCCCTACTGAACTGGATTGGCGGGGACGTCAGTGGTGCCGCGTTAACGGTGGCGGCTGGGGGCACGGTGACCAAATCAAACGACACTTCAGTCTCTTTGGGCGGTTCCGGAGCGGCCGGTTCATTGACGAACTACGGGACGGTGATTTGGGCGGCAAACGCGGGTTATCCAATCTACGGCTATAACGGATCGGTGATTTACAACGCGGGTCTGTGGCGGGCCACTGCGGATGGCAACCTGTCCAGTCAAAGTGGCACGAACACGTTTTACAATGCGGGCACTATTCAAAAGACCGCCGGTGCCGGCACCACGACAATCGGCTGGAAATTCAACACTACGGGAACAACAGAAGCTCGAACGGGAACGCTTTCGATGGGTGATGTCGCCATTCAAACGGCAGGTCTGACCTGGCTCGACGGCGGCAGTCTTTCCCTCAGCCAGCCTTTCCAACTGCTCGGTGGCGTGCTGGCGGGCACGAACACGATTTCGGGCACGGTGACCAACAGCAGCATTATCAGCCCTGGGGCTTCGCCGGGCATCCTCACGATCAATGGCAGCTACATCCAGACCCCTTCGGGTATCCTGAACATTGAGCTGGGCGGCACCAACGCCGGTTCACAATACGACCGCCTGGCCGTTACCGGCAGCGCGGTTCTCGCCGGCACGATGAACGTAACGTTGATTGATCCTTACGAGCCCGCGGCGAACGATGCGTTCCGGGTGATGACCTATGGTTCCTTCACCGGTGGCTTCTCCAGCATTAACGGCTTGGCGTTCTCCACCAATTTGCTCTTACAGGCCACGTACCTCACGACCGCGCTGGATCTCGCAACCGCCGGAAACACCAACCAATCGGTTGCCCCTCCGGCCGTCGTTTCTCAACCGCAGAGCCAAACGATCGTCAACGGCCAAACGGCCAGCTTCTTTGTCACCGCCACCGGCACGCGTCCGTTCGCCTATCAATGGCAGTTCAGCGGCACCAACCTGCCCGGCGGGACTGCCTCCTCTTTGGTTCTCGCCAATGCCCAGACCAACCAGTCCGGCAATTACCAGGTCGTAGTGACCAACTCCGGCGGCGCGGCGACCAGTTCGGTGGCGACGCTGACGGTGCGGCCGGTGGCCGACCTCGTCGTGAGGGACATTACGAACCCGACCAACGCGCTGTCGGGGCAGCCGTTCACGATTTCCTGGCGTTCATTGAACCAGGGGCTTCAGTCCGCGCTCAGCCCGTGGACGGAGGCCGTCGCGCTCTCGACCAATGTCTCGGGCACGCCTCAAATCCCGGTGGCCAGCTTCGTCTATCACACTGACCTGGCCGGCGGGCAGTCCATCGTGCGCACACAAAGCGTGATCGCCCCGGGCGGGCTGGACGGCACGTTCTATGTCGTCATCACAACAGACACGGCGAACCAGGTGCCGGAGGAAGCGAACGAGACGAACAATACCACCGTGAGCAGCACGGCGCTCGTTCTGCGCTCGCCGGATTTGCAGCCGCTAGCGCTCTCCACGTCTCCCGGCTCGGCCCAGTTCGGCCAGACCATTCCGTTCCCGTGGGTCACGACGAACTCCGGGTCCGGTCCCGCGCAATCCACGTGGACGGATCGGGTTTATCTCAGCGCGGCCTCAAACAGCCTCTCAGGCGCGACGTCCCTTGCGTCCCTGCTCGTCACTAACGTCCCTTTGGCCCAGAACTCAGCGGTCTCTAACTCCGCCAGCCTGGCAATTCCACTCACGGCCTCCTCCTCCAACGGCACCTATTTTCTCGTCGTCTCGGCGGACGACGACAATGGCATCGCGGAATCGCGGGAGACCAACAACCTGGCCAGCCGCGCCATCACGCTTTCGCTGCCGCCGCTGCCTGATCTTGCGGTGGCGGAGGTGCAGGCCCCGACGCAGGCACTGGCGGGTGTGGCGGTGACATTGCGCTGGACCACCACCAACGCGGGCACGGCGGGTTTGTCTTCGCAAGCGTGGACGGAATCGGTGGTGGTTTCCAATGCGTCGGCCATCCTGACGCTGGCGGAGTTCCGGTTCACGAACACGATTCCCGTCGGCGGCTCGCTCTCGCGCACGCAAGACGTGGTCTTCCCATCTTCGCTGCCGGCGGGTGATTACTCGGTGCGCATCGCCGCGGATTCGCTCCAGGAAATCGTGGAAGGATCGGATGCAAACAATAGCGGCCTGGCCACCAACACCACGACGCTGCCCGGCCAATTGACGCTCATGCTCCCCTTCGGCCAAGTGAATGAAGGCGAGCCGCCGTTCCTGGCAACGATCAGTCGCAACGGCTCGTTCGCCGGCGCTTTGGCGGTGAACCTTTCCAACTCGCCAGCCGGCAACCTGGCGATGACCAACCTCGTCATCATCCCTGCAGGACTGCTTTCAGCGACGTTCTCTGTCCAACCGCTGGCGGACGGTGTTCCCGACCCCGACCAACTCGTCACCATCTCGGCCAGCGCCACGAATTACGTGGGCGACGCAGTTGGGATTCTCGTCCGCAACGTGGACCAACCGCCGCTCACCTTGAGCCTGAGCCCGGCGATGGTTTCGGAGGGGCTGTTTGCGACCGGGACAGTCTCGCGCGCTTTCGGCACGAACGTTGCCGTCACCGCCGCCCTGGCAAGTTCGGCGCCATCGCAAGTGGTCATGCCCGCCACGGTGGTCATCCCCTCGAACCAGCTCAGCGCGAGCTTTGCGATTCAGTCGGTGGATGAGACCCAAGTCACGGGCAACCACACCAATATCATCACCGCTTCCGCCTCGGGATTCGTGGCGGCCAGCGCGGGACTCGGGATTATTGACAACGATCTCCCGGCCGTTGTGCTGACTCTGGCCCAGAGCACGGTCAGCGAAGGGGCCGGCCCGGCCGCCACGATGGCCACCGTCACGAGGACTCCGGTGACCTCGCAGGCGCTGGTGCTCGATCTCACGAGCAGCGCTCCAGGCTCGGCCCAAGTGCCGACGCCCGTCGTCATTCCCGCCAACACCGCGTCGTACTCGTTCCCGGTTGCGGCAATCGACAACAATCTCCTGGATGGCGATCGCGTCGCAACGTTGCGCGTTTTCATTCGCGCCACTGGAACCACGATTGACATCGCCGAAGGTACGGGAGCGAACCTGACGGTGACGGATGATGACGGGCCAACTTTGCGGATTGACCTGCCGCACGACGTGGCGGCGGAGGGTCTGAACCCGGCGATGACCGGCACGGTCACGCGCAACACGAGCACGGCCTCGTCCCTGCTCGTCAGCTTGAACAGCAGCCGGACGGACAAGGCGACGGTGCCTGCGAGCGTGACCATTCCCTCGGGCGCGGCCAGCGCTCCGTTTGACATTGTGACGCTGACGAACGGTATTGTGGACGGAAATCAAACGGTGGTGCTCACCGCGTCGGCGGGCGGCTTCGCTTCCGGCTCGAAGGCTCTGGTGGTCTCGGACATCAACCTGCCGGACCTCGTGGTCTCGCAACT
>DATDFH010000196.1:0-2900 GCA_036522715.1 Verrucomicrobiia bacterium | reverse complement strand
CTTCTTGCGCACGCTGCTCGCCGTCATGCCGGAAAGTTTTTCCGGGCGCACGTAGGCGACCGCGGTCACGAAGCCGCACAACTCGTCCACGGCGAACAACGTTTTGCGAATCGGCCGGTCGAGCGGGAACTGGTCGTGGTTCCACTCGGCGTGCGAGAGAATCGCGCCGATGATTTCCTCATCCACGCCGCGCTCGCGCAGGATGCGCGCGCCTTCGCGCGTGTGGTCCGGCGGATTGGGCCAGCGCTCGTAATCGAAATCGTGAATCAAGCCAGTGACGCCCCACTGCTCCACGTCCGCGCCGAAGTGTGCCGCGTAATGTCGCATCGCCGCCTCGACGGCGAGGGCGTGTTTGATGAGCGATTCGGATTGGGTGAACTCTTTGAGCAGGGCGAAGGCTTCGGTGCGTGTCATACCAAGACGATAGCCACAAAAAGGCGCAAAAGGCGCAAAAAATTGAAGCCGGAAAATCCAGGCGCGAATTTGCAAATCTGCGCGAATTCGGTCAAAGCTACCGGTCAGGTCATTCGCGCACCTCGAAAAGCTTGCCGTCCAATTCAAACTGCACGTTCCGCCCCAACGAGAGATACGGCAACGCGCGGGATTCCTTCGCGGCAAACTCAAAGTATTCGGGCGAGTTGAACTGAATCACCTGGCGCTTGGCGCTCGGGAACTTCTGCACGGCGGCATCCACCCACTGCGTGCTATTCTGGTAAAAATTCTTCCCGGCGATGAACTGGCCCTGTTGCGAAAATTGAGCGAGCCGGGTCTTCGAGTCCGCTGTCACGTTCGCCGTGACAGTGCTGACAGGGCCTCCGCCGCCCCGCGCGAACGAACCACTTACACCGAGCGCACGATTGGCTTCCACACTGGCCACGTCCGCGGCCGCGGCGGGTGCGGCAGCGTTCTTCAACTCGTAGCCGAAGCGCGCGCCGGCCAGCGCCTTCTCGCCGTCCTTGTCGAGTTTGAAGTAGTCCCAATTCTTCGCCGCTTCTTCGCGGGCGGGCCCGTCTGCGCGCAACTGCGGCAACGATTGCATCGCCACCGGCACGCGGCGGCGGTCCTCGTCCTCGACAATCAAGTAGGCGGTGTAAGGTGTGACGATGCCGTATTTGCGGGCAAGGTCGGTGACTTCTTCGCGCAACTCGGCGTTTTCGCCGTGCAGACGGATTTCGTCGAGCAAGTAGCCCACGCGCCGTGTGGCCCACAGGCGGGGGATGAATTCGTGGTCGTCTGCGGATCGGGGGAAATTAACTTCGTAAGTGAGTTTGCGTGTCGAACCGTTGACGGTGCCTTCGAGGGCGATGGCGGAATCGCCGCGGCCCGAGTAGCGGCCTACCAGGACAACTTGGTCGCCATGGAAGACGTCCGGAAGCGGGGAGGGATAGAGCTTCGTAACGTGAACGTCGCCAGTGAACTTCAGTTTCGGATTTGCCAGAACTGGATCTTTGATTTTCGAATAGAAGTTCGACACTTTCAATTCGAGGTCTTCCTCGGGCAACACGTACTGGCTGAACGCGCGCGTCTCCTCGGTGATCTTGTCCAGCAGATGCGTGTTCAAGTCTGTGCCGATGCCGAAGCAGAATACACGCGTGCGGCCTTCGTTCTGGCGCTTCACGTTGCGGACAATCTGATCCTCGTCCGTCGTGCCAATCGTCGGTTTGCCGTCGGTGAGGAAGATGATGACGAACGGTCGCCCGTCGTCTTTGTCAGGTCGCAGTGCGAGCGCCTTCTGCAACGCATCGTCAATCGCGGTGCCGCCGATGGGTTTCAGTTCCTTGATGAACTCGTTCGCCTTGTCCCGATTCGATTCTGTCGCGCGCACGAGTTTGTCGAACAAAGGCTCGACTTCCGTGGAGAAGCGCATGATCTCGAAACGATCTTCCTCGTTGAGGTTTTCGACGCAAAACCGAAGCGCCTTCTTGGCCTGCTCCAGTTTCTTGCCCGCCATGGAGCCGGAGGTGTCGAGCACGAACGCGACATCTTTGGGGACAACCTTCCGCTTCTCCTCCTCTATTCCCGGCGAGACGAGCAGCAGGAAATACCCGTCCTCGCCACTGGTTTTGTGCGCGAGCAGGTTCACGCCCAGTTCGTCCTTCTCGGCGGCGAAGTAGAGAGCGAAGTCCGTGTCCGGCTGCACGTCGCTGGCCTCGAACCCGGCGGTGGCGCGATGCGAGCCGTGGCGTTTGATTTCCACCGGGTGGCTCGGCGAATAAACCGACTTGAGCGGGCGGTCGCTTTCCAGTTCGACCTTGATGCTCACGTTCTTGATCGGCTTGGCGGAAAGCTTTTCTGTGTTGAGCGGATACACGTAGCTCACCAGCCCGGCGTCGGCCTTTAGGATTTGCGTGTAGGAAATCTTGATGCGCTTCTTGCTGTTCGGCTCGATTGGATAAACGCGCACCTTGAATACGTCGCGGTCGGCGTACTCCATCAGTGCGGGGTCTTTGAGTTTGCGCACGATGTCCTCGTAAATTTTGCGCGCCTTCTCCGCAGGGAGCAACTCGGCCTCGACCATTTTGCCGCCGATGTCCATCGTGAACTTGTCAATCTGCGCGCCCTTGGGGATCGGAAAGAGATACGTGCCTTCGAGTCGCGACGGATTCGGGTTGTAAAACTCCTGGTCCACCGACGTGGTGGCGACCTGGCCTTCGATCTTCACGTTGACATGGTGGTAGGTGACTTCGAGCGGAGCGTAAGGACGGGGCGGAACGGGGCGTCGTGGCCACGGTGGGATGGGGTGGGGCGGAATCGGATGCGGCGGGTGCGGCCCGGGCCACCAATGCGATTCGTCCACGATGATGAACCCGTCCGCGCGCGACTGCGGAACGGGCAACACGGCGCCGAACAGAACCAGCAAAGCCGAGAACGCAAGAAGCCGTTTCATGCTTGGTTGGACG
>DATDFH010000195.1:0-2076 GCA_036522715.1 Verrucomicrobiia bacterium | reverse complement strand
ACGAACCGCTCACGCACAAGTTCGAGCGCTACATCGCCTACGGTTTCGCCAACCCCCACGGGCGCGTGTTCGATCACTGGGGCAACGACATCGTCACCGACGCGACCGGCAACGCGAATTACTTCGGCCCGGCGTTCAGCGGTCACATCGACTTTCCGGCCAAGCATGCGAAGATGCAGGAATTCTGGAAACGCCCGTCGCGGCCGTGCCCCGGCACGGGGATGCTTTCGAGCCGGCACTTCCCCGACGACTGGCAGGGAAATTTTCTGAACTGCAATGTCATCGGCTTCCGCGGCATCTCGCGCGTGAAGGTCACCGAGGAAGGTTCCGGCCTCCTCGGCGAGTCGCTCGAAGACCTTGTGAAGTCCACCGACGAAAACTTCCGGCCCAGCGCGATCAGCGTCGCGCCCGATGGCTCGCTCTATTTCCTCGACTGGGCGCAACAGCTCATCGGCCACATGCAGCATCACATCCGCGACCCGAACCGCGACCACGCGCACGGCCGCATCTATCGCATCACTTACGAAGGCCGGCCGTTGCTGAAGGCCGTGAAGATCGATGGCCAGCCCATCGAGGCGTTGGTTGAGGCGCTCCAGACGCCCGAAGACGACGTGCGCACGCGCGCCAAGATTGAGTTGGGCAAGCACGACAGCGCGAAGGTCATTGCCGCGACGAAGAAATGGGCCGTGTCGCTCGACAAGAAGGACAAGGACTATGAGCACCACCGGTTGGAAGCCCTGTGGGTCCACCAATGGCACAACGTTGTGGACGAGGCGCTGCTCAAAGCGGGGCTGCGTTCGCCGGACCACCGCGCCCGCGCCGCTGCGACGCGGGTGCTGTGCTACTGGCGCGACCGCGTGAAGGATCCGTTGGTGTTGTTGGAGGCGCAGGCCACCGACGAACACCCGCGCGTGCGCCTCGAAGCCATCCGCGCGTGCAGTTTTTTCCAGACGAGCAAGGCTGCCGAGGTCGCCCTCGCCGCGCTGGACAAAGAGAAGAATCCCGACAAGCCGGATTACTACATCAAGTACTGCCTCGACGAGACCATGAAGCAGCTCGACAAGTTCAAGTGAACCTCTCAGGAAGCTGATTTTTTGCGGGCCGGTCCTCATCGACCGGCCCGCCTCATTTGAACGCCAAAGGCGACCGATCAGTCCCGGGCAAAGGCAACTCTGCGGTGGCATTCATGCGGCGTTCGTCCTATACGTTTCCCATCATGCGCAAGCAGTCATTGATCGCCGCCGGTTTCATCATCGCGCTGGCATCATCGCCCGCTCTCGCCCCCGCGCAACACGAACACGAACACGGCGAAGGCGCGAAGATCGACACGCCCGTGGTGTTCCTCGACAAGAGTCCGCGCCTCGTCGCTTACCAACTCGGGCGCTTGTCCAACGTCCAGCTCCTGATGGTGGACCGCCAGCCCACGGAGGCCAAGTACGCCCCGGTGTATGAAGCAATCCTCGAACGCGCCAAGATGAGCGCCAAGGATCGCGATGAAGCCGTGGATGCGCTCGCGAAAATTCGGAAGACCGACCGCGCCACCGAGCTTCTCGCCTCTATCGGACGCCTCGACGCGAAGGACGACAAGGATTCCGCCGCGGTACTCAACGACCTTGCGAATCTCCTCGCGAAGTCCATGCCCGCCGAACTCACCACGAAGAAGGCCGCGCTCGATGCGCTCCTCGGCAAGGCCGAGCACCCCGCCGCCAGCGAGGGCGCTGCTGCCGCACTCATCATTGCGGAAGGAAATGCGGACGCAGTGTGGTCCGAGGCGTCAAAGGACAATGCCCGGCTCGCGGCCGTGGTCGCGGGACTGCCGCGCGTGCCGGATGCGAAATTGCGCATGCAGTTTCAGTCGAAGGTGGCGTCGTTGGTAAAGAGTGCGCCAACGCCGGAACTGTTGCGCTCCGCCGTTGCCGCGCTGTCTGCGATGAATGGGAGCGAGATCGAAAACTTTGCGCTGCTTGCCGGGCTGATTAAGTCGGGCAAAGAACGCACTCTGGCAGTTCGCGCCATGGCCAGGCTTCCGAAGGATTCGTGGAACAAGGACCTCGCCGGCCCCGTCGCGCAAAGCCT
>DATDFH010000194.1:0-5032 GCA_036522715.1 Verrucomicrobiia bacterium | reverse complement strand
CGCGGCGACGAAGGCCCGATGGGTCAGCCGGGCGAAGTGAGCCAGGCGGCGCACGATGGGGCCATTGCCGGCACGGCGCAGAATCCGGCCGGTGTCGATCCATTGGTCTGGGAACCCAGCGACCCGCCCACGGCGGATGATTATCGGATCATGCGCGACAAGTTCAACGAGCACCTCAATGCGACGAAGGGTGAGGGCTGAGAAGACGCTCACCCCTGCCCCACGCATGAGCCGCAAGGTAGGGTGCGTCACTCCGTGCGCGCCGTCGTTCGAGGTTCGGGGAGCGGCGCGCACGGAGTGACGCGCCCCACCAACGATGGGTGCAAGGGCTCGCGGAACGCCGCGGCAGGTCCGCGATTCATTCTCTCCGTCGAAAAGAGGCGAGCAGTGCGAAGGCACTGCCGGTCATCAAGAGGAAGAGGGACGATGGCTCGGGGACGACGATGCCTTCGCGGAACCAGAGATCTCTTGGGTTCGCAGCGCCTTGCACAAATAAGGAGCCGCCCGAATAGGGAAAAAAGTTGCCATCAACCGTAAAGCCCGAATCACCGGATTGTAGCACCGGATTCAGAAAGTACGGGGTGCCAGGTGTCAGGGGCACAGGCGCTAAAAAGAAGAAATTGGTGAAACGGTTGCCCTCTCCCGCAAAACCGTCCGGCAGGAAGACCGGGTCTGTCGCGGCTAGAATTGGACCAGAGATCGAACTGCTCCGCAAATTGACATAGACGGTGGCTCCAATTCCGTTTCCCCAATTAAAATCGCTAAACTGCAATCTTACGAATTGAATGGACGACAAAAAAGGTGTGAACGATTGGCCGAGCAATTGGTTTGTCGCCAGATTGAATGCAACCTCGGCAGTGAGATTTTCATCCGCGGACTGCTGGTCATAGACGAACACGCCTTGCCCGTAGGAAGACCAGACCGCAACAAAGAGAGTGGCAATAGCGAAATGGATTCGTAGCTTCAATTGAAATGGTGTGACAGGCGAATCTAGGTCCCGAGCACGGCAGTTGCCACCCTTCCTTTTCAAAGGAAATCCGGCGGCGCATCCTGAGCAGGACATAAACCCGGATGCGTCCGACGTAGTCTGCGTGAAGATGCCGCGTCAGTGCCTCACTTCGCCGCCGGCAGGAGGATCTGGACGCCGGCTTCCTGTTTGATGCGCTCGAGGTAGGCGGGCATCTGCTTCTCCATCTCGACCCCGGCGAGGGCGTCCTTGATGCGCGGCTCGACGGTCGCGAACTCGACGGGCTTGGGCGGGATGCGCTCGAGCAGCTTGATGATGTGGTAGCCGTAGATGGTGGTGACGATGTCGCTGATCTGGTTGGGCGCGAGCGAAAAGGACGCCGCGTCAAACTCGGGCACCATCTGGCCGCGCGTAAAGGTGTATTCGCCGCCTTTCTCCTTGGAGGCCACGTCCTCGCTGAATTCCTTGACCAGCTTGCCGAAATCCTCGCCGGCGCGCGCGCGCAGGAGGACCTTGTCGGCGGTGGCGCGTTTCTCCAGCCGGCGTTCGGCCGGCACATCGCTGCGGGTCTCCAGGTCGCGCGTGGAGAGAAGGATGTGGGCCACGTGGACGGCTTCCGGTGAGAGGAACTGCTTGGAGTTCTCGTCGTAGAACTTTTTGGCCTGCTCGGTGGTGATGGTGATCTTGCCCTTGACCTCGCGCTCGACGACTTCCTCGCCGATCAACTGGTCGATGACCTGCACGCGGAACTTTGCCGGGGTGGTGCCCACGGCCTGCAATTGCCGGACGAACACGGTGAGGGACACGGCCTGCGCCTGCATGTCGGCGATGACCTTGTCGGCGCGGTTGGTGGCCTTGGCGCGGTCCTCGCCCGTGGAGCGGGCCTTGAGCATCTCGATGCTGATGAGTTTATCGAGGAGCTTCTGGTCGAGTTCCTCGCGCGTGACGAGCAGCGGCTGGCCGCGCGCGGCGGCGTTGGCCCGGAACGACGTGGAGGCGTCATCAAGCTGGCTCTGCCTGATCTCGAAGGCCTTCGCTTTCGCGACGACTTCGTCGGCGAAGAGCGGGAGTTTGTCGGCGGCGCGCAACGGGGTGAGCGCGGCAAACACAAACAGGAACGTGAGTCGGAGTGGGTTCATGGGCCGGTTCAAATGTTGGAGCACGGTCTCTTCATACTCACACTCTTACTCGTTCTCTTACTCTGTCTTTGAGCAAGAGTAAGAGTAGGAGAAAGAGTAAGAGCGGACAAAGCGTTCACAATTTCACCACGTGCACGTTGCTGATGTCGGGGTCCTTCGCAAGTTCGGCCAGCAAGTCGGCGGGCGGTTCGCTGTCCACATTGAGCACCGTGAGCGCCTTGCCGCCGGCGACGTCGCGGCTGAGGCTCATGCTGGCGATGTTGACGTTGTGCCGGCCCATCAACGTCCCGATGTAACCGACGATGCCCGGCCGGTCCTTGTTGTTCATCAGGAAGATCACGCCCTCGGGCACGATCTCCACGGGCTGGCTGAACAGGCGGACGATGCGCGGGTTGTTGGGCGAACCGAAGAACGTGCCGCCGGTCGAGTTGACCTTGCGCTCGCCGATGAAGGCCTGGACGTGGAGCCATTCGTTGAAGGTCACCGGTTCATGCGAACGTTTTTCCTCGACGGTGACGCCCTGCGCCTGCGCGAGGCTGCGGACGTTGACGGTGTTGACGCCCTTGGCGCCCTGGCTCGCGAGAAAGCCGGTAAGAATGGCGCGCGTGACCGGGTCGGTGGCGGGAAGGTCTTTCGCGTTGCCGCCAAAGGTGACGTGCAAACGGTCCACGCCCGCGGGCGCGAGCTGGCCGAGCAGTTTGCCAAGCTTCTCGCCGAGGTTGATGTAGGGCTTGACCTGTTCGTAGGTCTTGGCGTCCACGCCGGGGAGGTTGACGGCGTTGCGCACTTCGCCGGTGAGCAGGAAGCCGGTGATGATCTCGGCAACTTCGATGCCGCATTTCTCCTGCGCCTCCTCAGTGCTCGCGCCGAGGTGCGGCGTGAGGATGACGTTGGGCAATTTGCGAAACGGATGCTCGGCCGGGAGCGGTTCGACGGAGAAGACATCGAGCGCGGCGCCGCCGACCTTCCCGCTCTGGAGCGCGGCGAGGAGGTCGTCCTCGATGACGATTTCGCCACGGGCGCAGTTCACGATGCGCACGCCGGGTTTCATCTTCGCGATGCTCGCGGCGTTGATCATGCCGCGCGTTTCCTTCGTGACCGGCATGTGGACGGTGATGAAATCGGCCTCGCGATAAATCACGTCGGGTTCCAGCACGGCCTCGATGCCGAGCTGGCGCGCACGCACGTCGGTGAGGAACGGATCGAAGGCGAGCACGCGCATCCCGAAGGCGAGCGCGCGCCGGGCAACTTCGGTGCCGATGCGCCCGGCGCCGAGCACGCCAAGGGTCTTGCCGAAAAGTTCCGCGCCCTGGAAAAGCTTGCGGTCCCACTTGCCCGCGGCCATCGAGGCGTGGGCGGGCGGGATCTTTCGCGCGAGCGCGCCGAGCATGAAGAAGGTGAGTTCCGCGGTGGTGATGGTGTTGCCGCCGGGGGTGTTCATCACCACGACGCCACGCGCGGTGGCGGCATCGACATCGACGTTGTCCACACCCACGCCAGCGCGGCCCACGACCTTCAGCTTCGGCGCAGCCTCCATGACCTTGCGCGTCACCTTGGTCTCGGAACGCACGACCATCGCCTCGACATCCGCGACCAGCGGGATCAACTCGGCCTCGGACAGGCGCTTGTCGAGCACGGTGACCTCGAACTCGGGCCGCGCCTTGAACAGCGCGATGCCCTTCGGCGAAATGGGGTCGCAGATGAGGACCTTCATAAAATAGGGGCGGACTGTAGCAAAGGGCGCGGTCGGGTCAATGCTTGGCCACCGGCGCACAGGCAATCGCAGTCCGCCGGTGTTGCGCCTTGCGAAACGGAAGTCAGTGCCTGGTTGCGGTCGGGAAGCAGCAAGGCGCACCGCGACCCGGCAACGCGGATTGGCAATGTTCAAAACGCAGGTGAACAAGGCTCCGTCCACGCGCTCAGGCGGTTTTGGGTAAGGGAATGTTTGAACTTCACAGCCCGGTCAGGTGTTAAAGCTTTGTCGGTTCGCGATTCGGAGTTCGTGCCGCTTCCCACGTCTGACACAGCGCGAACCGGACTTGGGCATGAATCACGCGAAGATACTGGGATCGCTTTTGGGTGCGACGGCTCTGCTTGCCAGTTTGAGCTTCACCGAAGCGCTCTACGAGAACCGGTCGCCGTGCTGCGATCCGACCATCGAAGCAGGGAAACGTTGCCATCACCCTTGTTGCGTGCGCGCGGCGAACGAGGGCCGGGTGTGCGAGAGGTGCCATCCCGAGATCCGGAGGAAATAGTTCCCACCATGCAGACGCGCCGCAATCGACCGCGTCCTCATGCCCCTTGAAAATCCGCGCCGATGGATGATTCTTAATTGCGGTTTGGTGATTGTGCGCCTCGCCCATCGACTGAACCGCACTGAAAAGTTTTTATGAAAGCACCAGTCTTTTTTCCCGCAACACTCTCAGGAATCTTGCTCGCCACGATGCTGACCATGTCAGCTCCCGGTGCGGACGACAAGTCGTCGGCCAACATCAACCCGGCCACCATGGACATCGTGAAATTGTCCGACGCCGGGTTGAGTCCGGCCGTGGTCCAGTCCTATGTCGAGAACTCGCTCACACCATTCAATCCCACGAGTGACGACCTCATCTATCTTCACCAACACGGCATTGCGGACTCGATCACCACGGCGATGATCAAACGCGGAGCAGCACTGCGGGCGCAGGCGCCGGTGGCCACCGCGGCGCCGCGTTCGATGCCCCAAGCGTACGTCGCTCCGTCCGCGAGCACCGCGTATGTTTATCCTGCGCCGTCCGCGTACGTTTACGACTACCCAGCCTACTACTACTACGACGCGTATCCGTCCTATAGCTATTGGTATGGCGGGCCCTACTACTACTGGCCCGGCGTGGGCTTCAACTTTGTCTTTGGCGGCCATCGGTCCTTCCACCACGGCTACTATGGC
>DATDFH010000193.1:0-2675 GCA_036522715.1 Verrucomicrobiia bacterium | reverse complement strand
CACGTCGTCTTCCGCCTTGAAGACGAGCGCGGCGGCCGCGAGGAAAAAGTGTTCATGGGCGAACTGCCCCTCATGACCCCGCAGGGCACCTTCGTCGTCAACGGCGCCGAGCGCGTCGTCGTCAGCCAGCTTCATCGTTCGCCCGGCATCGCCTTCGAGGCCACGCAGCACGCCAACGGCAAGATGCTCCACGGCTTCCGCATCATCCCCGACCGCGGCTCGTGGTATGAGGCGCAATTCGACACGAGCGACATGCTCTACGTCTATCTCGACCGCAAAAAGCGCCGCCGCAAATTCCTGACCACGACCTTTTTCCGCGCCCTCTCGTTCCTCGATGTCGAGGAAAAGGAAGGCCGCAAGGACAGCAAGAAAAAGGACGAAGGCCTCCACCGCGGCGGCGACCTCGAAATCCTGAAACTCTTTTACGAGATCGAGGAACTCTCCATCAAGCAGGCTGAAGCCATCGAAGACCTCCAGAACAAAGTCCTCATCGAGGACGCGATGGACATGGACAAAGGCATCGTCGTCGCGCGCGCCTTCGAGCCGCTCTCCAAGGCCGTCGTCAAGCAGATCGGAGAACTCGGCACCGCCAAAATTCACGTCGTCGATACCACCGTCGATGACGGCATCGTCATCAAGTGCCTCAAGAAAGACCCGACCAAGAACGAGGAGGAAGCCCTCAAGGACATCTACCGCCGCCTCCGTCCCGGCGATCCGCCCACCGCCGCCAACGCCCGCGCGCTCATCCGCCGGCTGTTTTTCGACCACAAACGTTACGACCTTGGCCGCGTCGGCCGCTACAAGATGAACCAGAAACTCGGCCTCAAGCCGGGCGAGGACGGCCGCATCCTGTGCAAGAACGATCTCGTCGCCGCGACGAAATATCTCCTCCGCCTCAAAAAGGGCGAAGGCAGCATCGACGACATCGATCACCTTGGCAGCCGCCGCATCCGCACCGTGGGCGAACTCCTCGCCAACCAGTGCCGCGTGGGCCTGGCCCGCACCGAGCGCCTGGTGAAGGAGCGCATGACCCTCTTCGACCAGACCGTCGAACCGATGACGCCGCAGAAGCTCATCAACCCCAAGGCCCTCAGCGCCGTCATCCGCGATTTCTTCGGCCGCTCGCAATTGAGCCAGTTGATGGACCAGATCAACCCGCTGGCCGAGTTGACCCACAAACGCCGCCTCTCCGCCCTCGGGCCCGGGGGCCTTTCCCGCGACCGCGCGGGCTTCGAGGTGCGCGACGTGCATCCGTCGCACTACGGCCGCATCTGCCCGATCGAGACGCCCGAAGGCCCGAACATCGGCCTCATCGCTTCGCTCGCCACCTTTGCGCGCGTGAACGATTTCGGATTCATCGAGACACCGTATCGCAAGGTCGTCAAGGGCCGCGTCACCGGCGAAGTGGAATTCCTTACGGCGGACCGCGAGGAAGGCTTCATCATCGCGCAGGCCAACGCGCCGTTCGATGACAAGGGCCATTTCACGACCGACCGCGTCACCTGCCGCAAGAAGGGCGACTTCATCGACGTCGAGCCGAATCAGGTGGATTACATGGACGTGTCGCCCAAGCAGCTCGTGTCGGTGGCGGCCGGGTTGATTCCGTTCCTCGAACACGACGACGCGAACCGTGCGTTGATGGGTTCGAACATGCAACGCCAGGCCGTGCCCCTCATCACGACGGAAGCGCCGTTCGTCGCCACCGGTCTTGAAGACCGCGTCGCCCGGGACAGCCGCGCCGTGATTGTCGCCGAGGAAGCCGGTCGCGTGGCCGCCATCACCGGCAGCCAGATGATCATCACCAAGGACGGCGAACTGCCCGAGGGCAAGCGCAAGATCAAGCATGACCCCGCCAACAACGTGTGGGTTTATCCGGTCCGCAAGTTCATGCGGTCCAACGCCGCCACGTGCATCAATCAGAAGCCCATCGTCGCCAAGGGCGATCACGTCAAGAAGGGCCAGATCATCGCCGACGGGCCCTGCACCGACCGCGGCGAACTCGCGCTGGGCCGCAACGTCCTCTGCGCCTTCATGCCGTGGAACGGCTACAACTTCGAGGACGCCATCCTCATCAGCGAACGCGTCACGAAGGACGACGTGTTCACGTCCATCCACATCGACGAGTTCGAGGTCGGCGCGCGCGACACCAAGCTTGGCCCCGAGGAAATCACGCGCGACATCCCGAACCTCGGCGAGGAAGCGCTCAAGAACCTCAGCGCCGACGGCGTCATCCGTGTCGGCGCCGAAGTGAAGCCCGGCGACATCCTCGTCGGCAAGATCACGCCCAAGTCCGAGACTGAACTCGCGCCCGAAGAGCGTTTGCTCCGCGCGATCTTCGGTGAGAAGGCCGCCGACGTGAAGGACACGTCGCTCAAGGTTCCCTCGGGCACCTACGGCATCATCATGGACGTGAAGGTTTCTTCGAAGAAGGAATCGGATCGCAAGGCTGAAGCCGCAATCGCTCCCGTCTCGGAAGGCAAGAAAGCCGCAAAGCAGGTTCAGGAAGAATACAAGCAGAAGATCGAAGAACTCCGCGACCAACTTACGGAAGCGCTGAGCAATATACTGCTTGGCGAAAAGATCCCGCTCGACGTGGTGAACAGCGAGACTGGCGAAATCATCATTCCGGCCAATCGCAAGATCACGAAGACGCTCTTGCGCAAACTCGCGACGGT
>DATDFH010000192.1:0-6808 GCA_036522715.1 Verrucomicrobiia bacterium | reverse complement strand
TCGAACAGCAGCACGCGGCGATCGCGCAGGCGGCGGACTGGTTTGCGCAGACGATCCTCGCGGGTCGCATGGTGCATCTCTTCGGCTCAGGCCACAGCCGCATCTTGGTCGAAGAAATGTGGCCGCGTTACGGCTCGTTCCCTGGTTTCAACCCGATCGTCGAACTCTCGCTCAGCTTCCACAACCTCGTCGTCGGCCCCAACGGCCAGCGCCAGGCGATGTTTCTCGAAAACGTCCCCGGCCTCGCGGAACGCATTCTGCGCAACTTCGATCTCTCGCCAAAAGACTCCGCCCTCGTTGCGTCATCGAGCGGCTGCAACATCGTGCCCATCGAAATTGCCGAACAGTTTCGCCGGCGCGGCGTCAAGGTCGTCGCGATCGTCAGCCGCGCGCACAGCGAGGCGAGCGCGAGCCGGCATCCGGCCGGGAAAAAACTTCAAGACTTCGCCGACCTCGTGCTCGACACCGGCGCGCCCATCGGCGACGCGATGGTGCGCGTGCCCGGCCTCGATGCACCAGTGGCACCCGGCTCAACCATCGGCGGCTGTCTGCTGATCAACTCAATCAAGGCCGAGGTCGCCGCGCGGCTCACGAAGGCCGGGCAGCCGCCGAGAGTGCTTACGGCGGGCGCGGTCGTCGGCACCGAGCGCGCAACGGAACTTTTCGAGGCCGCCTATGACGAGCACGCGCGGCGGCTGGCGAAACTCTACGAAAGGCTGGGAGCCTAATGGGCACACAAGTTCTCCTCGTCGAATGCGCCGACCGGCGCGGTTTGGTCCACGCCATCACCGGCGTGCTGTTGCGCCACCAGGTCAACGTCGTCGGCAACCAGGAGTTCGTGGACCCGACGATGGCGCGTTTCTTCATGCGCACCGAGTTCGACGGCGCGGTGGACGCCGCGACTCTGGAGGCGGAAGTGCGCGCGGTGTTGCCCGCGGACGCGCGTGTTCGCCACTCGTCGCTCGCGCCCAAACGCATCGTCGTCCTCGCCACGAAGGAACCGCATTGCCTCGGCGACATCCTCATCCGTCACGAGTTCGCCGAGATGAACGCCCGTGTGCTCGCGGTCGTGGGCAATCACGACAAACTCGCGCCGCTGGTCGGAAAGTTCAGCCTGCCATTCCATCACGTTCCGCACGACGGCGTCTCGCGCGAGGCACACGAGGCACAGGTCCTCGCGGCGACGGAGCGTTACCAGCCGGACTTCCTCGTGCTCGCCAGATACATGCGCGTCCTCAGCCCGGCGTTTGTTGGAAAGTTTCCGGCGCGCATCGTGAACATCCATCACTCGTTCCTCCCCGCGTTCGCCGGCGCCAAGCCGTATCAGCAGGCCTATGAACGCGGCGTCAAGGTCATCGGCGCCACGGCGCATTTCGTGACCGACCAGTTGGATCAGGGCCCGATCATCATCCAGCAGGTCATCCCCGTGGACCACACGCACAGCGCCGAGGACATGGCGCAAGCTGGCCGCGACGTGGAGCAAATCGTCCTTGCCCGCGCGCTCAAGCTCGTCTTCGAGGACCGCGTGTTCCTTTGCGGAAATCGAACGATCATTTTCGACTGAACCATGAAAGAGCAACCACTGCGCACGACCGTCATCGGCAGCTATCCGTTTCCCGGTTGGCTGGAGTTTGCGTGTCAGCATCTCGGAGACTTCGGCGAAGCCGACCGCGCCGAGATGATCGACGACGCCGTGAGCATCGCGATCCGGGACCAACTGGACGCCGGCCTGGATGTGATCACCGACGGCGAACAGACGCGGCTCGATTTCAATCTCTCGTTCTACGGTTTTGTCGAGGGCATCGAATTGGAGTCCGCCCCGCCCCGCCGCTTCGGCCCGCCCGCACACGACCAACGCGGCAAACACCGCGTGACGGGCGAACTCCGCGCTCCACGCGGCCTCGGTGCCGTCGATGACTTCGAACGGCTCAAGCGCCTCACTTCATCTGCCATTTGCCATCCGCCATCGGCCATCACGCTGAAAGCGTCCGTGCCCGGCCCCTACACACTCAGCGGCCGCCTCTTGCCCGGCCCGCAATATCCCGACCGCTGGGCGCTGACCGAGGCATTGCTGCCGTTGGTCCGCGCCGAACTCGAAGCGCTCGTCGAGGCTGGCTGCCGCGAGATCACGGTCGATGAGCCGAGCATGAGCTGTTACGCGCACCAGCACGATCCGAAGCGATTCGTGGAAATCTTCAACCGCACCGTCGAGCCGGTCGTCGGTCAGTGCCGCCTCTCGACGCACCTGTGCTTCGGTAATTACAAGGGCCGCGCCGTCGGTCCGCGCCGTTACGCGCCGATGTTCCCCGCGTTCCTCGACATGAACGTGGACGAAATCCACGTCGAGATGGCCAGCCGCGAATTCGCCGAATTGGAACTCATCGAGGAGATTGCCCGGCGCAAGGACGTGGCCGTCGGGATCATTGACGTGAAGAGCTACTACATCGAGACGGCCGACGACGTCGCGGAGCGCGTGCGGCGGTGCTTGAGATACGCGCCGGCGGAACGGCTCTCCTTCGCGCCCGACTGCGGCCTGAGCCAGACCGCGCGCTGGGCGGCGAAGCAGAAGTTGAAGAACCTGGTGGCCGGCGTGAAACTGGTTCGCAAAGAACTTGGTCTGCCGAACGCGTGAAGCAACCGTTTCTTCAGGACGAAGCCTTCCTCGCCGACGTGCGCGAGGCGGGGCGCGATCCGCGGCAGTTGAGCATCTGGTGGCTGGGGCAGAGCGGCTTCCTCGTGCAGTGGCGCGGACACCACGCGCTGCTTGACCCGTATCTCACCGACTCGCTCACCGCCAAATACGCCACGACCGACAAACCTCACGTGCGCATGACTGCACGCGTGATCGCACCAGAGCGGCTCAACTTCATTGATGTCGTAACGTCGAGTCACAACCACACTGATCACCTCGATGCGGAGACTTTGCTCGCTTTGTCGTCGGTGAACGCGCGCCTACAACTTGTCATCCCCGAGGCGAATCGAGCGTTCGTGAGCGAGCGGCTCGAGTGCCCGCCGGACTTTCCGCACGGTCTCGACGCCGGGCAGTCGCTCAGCTTGACGGATCTCACGTTCTACGGGATTCCCGCCGCGCACAACGACCTCGAACGCGACGCCGCGGGCCGGCACAAGTTCCTGGGCTACGTGATCGAGATCGGCCCGTGGCGCATCTACCACAGCGGCGACACCCGGCATTACGCCGGCATGGAGGACTGGCTGCGGCCGTTCAAAGTGAACGTCGCGTTGCTGCCGATCAACGGTGACCGCCCCGAGCGCCGCGTGGCCGGCAACCTCGACGGCCGCGAAGCCGCGCAACTCGCGCACGCCATCGGCGCGGACGTGGTGATCCCGTGCCACTACGACATGTTCGAGTTCAACACCGCGTCGCCGGAAGAATTCGTGGCCGAATGCCAGCGGCTGCGGCAGCACTACAGCGTGCTGCAAAACGGTGAACGCTGGAGCGCGGCGAAGCTGGGGCTGTAATGCGTCGGTCGCACCTTGGAGCTTGATTCAGCGCGCCGTCGTCCGCGAAATAGGCTGAAACAAATCACTCGCCGCCGTGTATTCCCCTTCAAACATGCCCAATCGAATTCTCGTCGTGTTGGGCCTCGCCGCATCTGTGGCGTGGCCGCCCTCCAGCTTCGCTGCCAACGGATCTCCCAACGGCCAGCTCGACGCGCGCCTGATGCGCCAGGCCGACGTGTCGGCCACGCAGATCGCGTTTGTGTACGCCGGTGACATCTGGGTCGCGCCCAAGTCCGGCGGCACGGCTGTGCGTCTGAGTTCACCGCGCGGCGAGGAATCCTTCCCGCGCTTCTCTCCCGATGGTTCGCAGATCGCCTTCAGTGGAAACTACGACGGCAACACCGACATCTACGTCGTGCCCGCCGCCGGCGGCCTGCCCCAACGCGTCACGTATCACGGCGCCGCCGACCGCGTGGTGAACTGGTATCCCGACGGCAAGCACATCCTTTTCGCGTCGCTGCGCGAGAGTCCGCGCGACCGCTTCAACCAGTTCTACAAAATTCCCGCGCAGGGCGGGCTGCCGGAAAAACTCCCCGTGCCCTACGGCGAGTTCGGCGCGATTTCGCCCGATGGCCGCACGCTCGCTTACACTCCCATCAGCGTCGATTTCCGCACGTGGAAACGTTACCGTGGCGGCATGAACCCGGACATCTGGCTCTTCGATTTGGAAACCCGCGAGGCGCGCAATCTCACGCAAAACCCCGCCGAGGACGCGCAGCCCATGTGGCATGGCACCACGCTCTACTTCCTCTCTGACCGCGACGAGAACAAGCGCGCCAACATTTGGGCGTGCGACACGACGAAGAACACTTTCCGCCAGGTGACCTTTTTCCAGGACTACGACGTTCACTTTCCGAGCGCCGGGCCGGACGACCTCGTGTTCGAGGCGGCGGGCCGGCTTTATCTGCTCAACTTCAAATCGCAGAAGTATGCGCCGGTGGAGATCACCGTCGTCACTGATCGCGCGACGCTCAAGCCGCGCACCGAGAACGTCTCGAAGCTGATCGACACTGCGGGCATTTCCCCGACGGGCAAACGCGCGATCTTCGACGCGCGCGGAGAAATCTTTACCGTGCCGGCCGAGAACGGCGTGGTCCGCAGCCTCACGCGCAACTCGGGCGCAGCCGAGCGTTACCCGGGGTGGTCGCCCGATGCGAAATGGATCGCCTACTTCAGCGACGCCTCGGGCGAGTACGAGCTTTGCCTTCGTCCCGCTGACGGAAGCGGCGCGGAGCAGAAACTCACATCGTTCGGCGCGGGTTTCCGCTACCGTCCGCAATGGTCGCCCGACAGCAAGAAGATCGTGTTCATCGACAAGGCGATGAAGGTTCACCTGCACGACCTCGACAAAAAGAAGACGACGATGATCGGCTCAGAGCTGTGGATGTATCAGGGCGAACTCAACGGCTTCCGCGTCGGCTGGTCGGCCGACAGCCGGTGGATCGCGTGGGCGCACGACCAGACCAACCGCAACTCCGCGATCTACCTCCACGACACCAGGACCGGCAAAGGCACGCAGGTCACCAGCGGCTTCTACAACGACGAGGAGCCGACGTTCGATCCCGACGGCAAGTATCTTTTCTTCAAGACCGGCCGCAGCTTCCAGCCGATCTACAGCGAACTGGACCCGACGTGGATTTACGCCAACACCGTGCAGCTCGCCGCCGTGCCGTTGCGCAAGGACGCGGCCTCGCCGCTTGCCCCGCGCAACGACGACGAGCCGGCCAGGAAGGAAGAGGAGAAAAAATCCGACTCGACAAGTGGCGAAAAGAAATCCGAGCCGGCCGAGGCGAAGAAGGGCGCGCAAAAACTTTTGGACAAGCCGGAAGAAACGCCGGCGGCGAAACCCGAGGCGAAGTCTGAGGAAAAGCCCGCGGAGAAAGCCGCACCGAAAAAGGACGCCAAACCCAAAGCCGTGGAGATCGACCTCGATGGTTTCGAGCAGCGCGTGGTGATTCTGCCGACGAAGGCCGGGCGTTACGCGGGCTTGACCGCAGTCGCGGGCAAGTTGGTTTACCACTGGCTCCCGCGCACCGGCTCGACGGCGGAGAAAAGTCCGATCGAATATTTCGACCTGGAAAAGCGCGAGGTGAAGACCGTCGTGGACGATGCGAATATGTTCCGCATTTCCGCCGACGGAAAGAAGATGCTCGTCCGCAAGGCGAACGATTACTTCATCATCGACGTGAAGGACGGGCAGAAGCTGGAAAAGAAGCTCGCCACCGCCGACCTGGAAACCACCGTCGATCCGGTCGCGGAGTGGCGGCAGATTTTCAACGACGTGTGGCGGTTGGAGCGCGATTGCTTCTACGATCCGCACCTGCACGGGGTGGACTGGAAGGCGATGCGCGAACGCTACGGGAAGTTGCTGGCCGACTGCGTCACGCGCTGGGATGTGAGCTACGTCATCGGCGAGTTGATCTCGGAGTTGAACGCCTCGCACACGTATCGCAGCGGCGGCGACACGGAGAATGCGCCGACGCGCGGCGTGGGTTATCTCGGCTGCGACTTCGCGCTGGACCACGGCGCGTTTCGCATCAAGCGCATCCTCGACGGAGCGCCGTGGGATGCCGAAGTGCGTTCGCCGCTTCGACAGCCGGGCGTGAAGGTCAAGGAAGGCGACTACCTGCTCGCGGTGAATGGGAAGCCACTCCATCCCGCGCAGGAACCGTGGGCCGCGCTCCAGGGTCTCGCGAACAAGCCAGTGTTCCTCTCGGTGAACGACAAGCCGGAATTGAAGGGCGCGCGTGACGTTCTCGTGCAAACGCTCGACGCGGAGATGCGCCTGCGCAACCTCGCGTGGATCGAGGAGAACCGCCGCCGCGTCGAGAAATTGAGCGGCGGTAAAATCGGCTACGTGTACGTGCCCAACACCGGCCAGGACGGCCAGACCGAACTGGTGCGCCAGTTGCGCGGTCAGACTCAGTTCCCCGGCCTCGTCGTGGACGAGCGTTTCAACAGCGGCGGGCAGATTCCGGACCGTTTCATCGAGTTGCTCAACCGCCCGGTGATCAATTACTGGGCCGTGCGCGACGGAAAGGACTGGCAATGGCCGCCCGTCGGGCACGCCGGGCCGAAGGCGATGTTGATGAACGGCTGGAGCGGCTCGGGCGGCGATTGTTTTCCGTTCTACTTCAAGAAGGCCGGCCTCGGTCCGCTCATCGGCATGAGGACGTGGGGCGGATTGATCGGCATCACGGGCGCGCCGCCGCTTATCGACGGCGGCTCCGTGACTGTGCCGACCTTCGGAATTTACAGCACGAACGGCGAATGGATCATTGAGGGC
>DATDFH010000191.1:0-8397 GCA_036522715.1 Verrucomicrobiia bacterium | reverse complement strand
CCCGGCCAGCCGCCTTCAATATAATGAACCCCAAACTGGTCGAGCTTCTCGGCAATTCGCAGTTTATCCGCGACCGAGAAGTTGATGCCTTCGCCCTGCGAACCATCGCGCAGGGTCGTGTCGTAGAGTTCGACTTGCGGTTTCATCACGTCAGCCGCGCCCGACGAACAGGCCGCGCGCGGAGCGTGTGTTCTACGCCAACCGTCCGGCGATGCAAAGTCCAAAACCCGCCAGCCGACACACGTTTTCTCAAGGTTTGCTTTCCGCCCCCTTCCCCGTCACCCTGCCCTCATGCCTTTCAGCAAATTGGGCCTCACACAACCGATCGTCGATGGCGTCAAAGCCATGGGCTGGATCGATCCCACGCCGATCCAGCTCCGCTGCATCCCGCTCGTGCTTGGCGGGCGCGATCTCATCGGCAGCGCGCAGACCGGCACCGGCAAGACCGCCGCGTTCGCCCTGCCCATCCTCGACAAACTCGCCCAGCACCAGCACCAGGCCCGCGCGCTCATCCTCGAACCCACCCGCGAACTCGCCGCCCAGGTCGAGACCGCCTTCCGCGATTACGCGCGCTTCACCAATTTGCGCGTCGCCGTCATGTATGGCGGCGTCGGTTACGGACGGCAGCGCGAACAACTCACCTCCGGCGTGGACATCCTCGTCGCCACGCCCGGGCGGTTGCTCGATCACATGGGCGAAGGCGCCATCAAGCTCGACCGCATCCAGTTCCTCGTCCTCGACGAAGCCGACCGGATGCTCGACATGGGTTTCCTCCCCGACGTCAAGCGCATCGTCGATCGCTGCCCGCGCGCGCGCCAGACCATGCTCTTCTCCGCCACCATCCCGCCGCAGATCGAGACGCTCATCCAATGGGCGATGAAAAGCCCGGAGACGGTTGAAATCGGCGCGCGCCGCACGCCGGCCGAGACGGTCAAGCACGTCATCTACCCGGTGAACTCCGAGCAGAAGGTCCAATTGCTCCTCGAACTGCTCAACCGCGTGAACTTCGACTCCGTGCTCTGCTTCTGCCGCACCAAGCACGGCGCCGACCGCGTGGCGATCACGCTCAAGCGCGCCAACCACTCCGTCGCCGTGCTCCACAGCAACCGCACCCAGCGCGAACGCGAACAGGCCCTCCAGGGGTTCCGCGACGGCCGCTTCGAGGTCCTCGTCGCCACGGACATAGCCGCGCGCGGGCTGGACATCGCCAACGTCAGCCATGTGATCAACTACGACGTGCCGCAGCATCCGGAGGATTACGTCCACCGCATCGGCCGCACCGGGCGCGCGGAAAATTCCGGCGACGCCTTCACCATCATGACCGCCGAGGACGCCAACCACGTGTCGGCCATCGAGCGCTTCATCAGCAAGCAGATCGAGCGCGTGAAGCTGGAGAATTTCGACTACAAGTACACGTCCATCTTCGACCAGAAGCCGGGTGAGACCCACGGCGACCGGCGCGTGCGCGGCGGGCGCATCCACGGCGGCTACTCCTTCGGGCCGGCGCGGAGACGAAGATGAATCGCGAAGGCAGTGAGCGTTGGGTAGTGCCCAATTTGAATTTCCCCTTTGCGATTGCAGCAAAGGCCAAGGCAGTCTAAATGACTTCAACGAATGAAACACAGGAATCACAATGGAACAAACTGTGGTGAGGCGACCGATGTTGCACTTCTTCCACAGAAGAAGCGCGTCGTTCGCAACGGCAAGCCGACGAACAAACTCGTCTTAACCGCATCCGTGGATGGCAACGACTGTGTGTTTCCGAAGATTCTTGAACTCTATGTTCGCCCCGGCAGTGTTATCGCCGATGTCACGTACGGGAAGGGAGTGTTTTGGCGGAAGGTTCCGCCTGAAGCTTACAAACTGAGGGCAACCGACATTCTGGACGGCGTAGATTGCCGCAAGCTGCCTTACAAGGATGCCGAACTGGATTGCGTTGTATTCGATCCTCCGTACATGCACACCCCGGGCGGCACCGCTCACACTTCGCACGCTCCGTTTGAGAATCACTATCGGAACAATGGGACTGGTAATCAGACGGAGAGCAAATATCACGAAGCGGTTCTCGATCTATACTTGGAAGGTGGCCGAGAGGCGTATCGAACCCTGAAAGAACAGGGCGTCTTAATCGTAAAATGCCAAGACGAAGTGTGTGCGAACCGCCAGCGGTTCACTCACATTGAGATCATCCAAATGTACGAGAAGATGGGATTTATCGCTGAGGACCTTTTCGTAATTGTGCGCAGTAATCGCCCTGGAGTCAGCCGAATGGTGCGTCAGGTACACGCCAGAAAGAACCACTCCTATTTCGTGGTTCTCTGGAAACGAGGCAAAGGAAAAAGGCCATGGAGTCCTCATAAGTGAATCCGGTAAAACTTCTCGTTGAGATCATTAAGGAGCACGCGCCAAAAGACATCTGGCAGGGCTCACCGCTTCTCGGATACCGAAAGCTGGGGAACACGAATCGAGGAGAGATCGGCGAGGAGTTTATTCGCCGCTACATGAAGAATGCCGGATTCGAGGTTAGTAGAAAAGGCAACCGCACATTGGCCACGGACATGCGACTTGCAGGGTTCAAGTTCGAGGTCAAGACGGCATCGCTCGGAGCCAACGGAACGTTCCAGTTCAATCATATCCGCTTAGACAAGGCTTACGACTACCTTCTTTGTCTCGGGATATGCCCGAAGGAAATCGTGTTCGACATGTGGCGCAAGGGAGCCGTCGCGGAAGGAACCGCCGGTCATCTAGTGAGGATGGCGGAGGGACAATCTGTGACTTGGAAGCTTACGAAAAAAGTCACAGAGATGAAACCGATTGCAGAACTGCCCGGCGAAATCCAAGCCAAGTCCCGTAAAAAATCAAATTAGGACACTCCGAGCGTTGCCGGAATTTGACGGATGCCCGACCGGCGCTCGCCCCTGGCGTCAGCCCGCTCTGAACTGCGGCCACCGCGGCGCGGTTTCAGGCGGGCACGTCGCAATACCCGGCCTGCGTGCGCGGAGCGGGAACCCCCTGTCCCGCCAATCGCAAACCCTCGATGTGAAACTCGATGGCGTCGTGCATCTCGCGCTCGACTTCCGCGCGGGTGGCGCCGGTGGCCACGCAGCCGGGCAGATCGGGCGAATAGGCGGAGAAGCCGGTGGCGGTTTCTTCGATGACGATGAGGTAGCGGTTCATTTGAGTCCGGCTTGTTTGAGAATACTGCAATCAAGCGTGTGCCGAAAGCGCCAGAAGACTCTCGCACTCCAAGACGCTGGCGCACCGCCCAAGTCCCCGAACTCGCGGCAGCGTCTTGGACTGCGGCGGCCCTCCGCCGCTTTTCCCACGCGAGAGCGCGGCGCGACGGTGTTTTGCCCGACTTCCGGTCGAAGCACGGCCTTTTCGCTCTGAAAAATGGGTCCGGAGTCCTACGCGCCGATTTTCTGCTCCCGAAAATGCGTCCGTAGGCGTCCGGACGGACTTTTCGCTCCGAAAAATGAGTGCGGAGCGCTACGGACCGAGTTTTCGCTCCGAAAAACCGGTGCAGAGGGCTACGCACGGGTTTTTGGCTCCGAAAAACCGGCGCGGACGCGTCCGGACGGGTTTTTTGCTCCAAAAAATGCGCGCGTAGTCCTACGGACGGACTTTTTGCTCCGAAAAATGAGTCAGGACGGCACTCGGCGATTTTTGGACGCGATTGTGCGGGTTGCCGCCCTCTGGATCCTGCATTGATGGCGGGCGCGGCGTGGGTGACGGGTTACAACAACACGGCGTCGGATTGCCGCGTGACGGGCCTCACGGCGGGTGCGCTCTATGAGTTCCAGGTCTGCGCGATTTTTTCGGGCGTGGAGAATCCCGGCCCGGCGTGCTCGGTGGTGGAGCATCGCGCCGCGTGAGGCGGGCCAAGACTCCCCGTGGAACCGGAGTTGTTGCGGCGTCGCCGCGAGACATGACCCGTGCGTGACGCGAAGCGCGCGCAAACCTGGTCCAACATCAAGCGGGCCATGCGCCGGCTGACGGTCGGGTAGCGCTTCACGAATTGACCGAGGGTGTGGTCGGTCTCCAGATACTTGAACAGGGCGGTCACGGGCACGCGGGTTCCTCGGAATACGGGTGTGCCATGCAGGATCGCCGGGTCCATGGTGATGACATCATTGAGTTTCATAACTGTGTGCGAGTTCAACTGCGATGACGCAATCTAGCACCGCCTGACGAGAACGAAAGGTGGCGCAAAATCCAGTTGCGGGCCGCCGAGGATCGGGCAAGGGTTTGATTCATAAGAGCAAACGAAACGCCCCCGTCATGAAATCACTCAAGCGACTCTTCATATTCCTGATCATCCTCGTCCTCGCGCTGGTGGTGGTGTCGCAGTTCCTGCCCGGCAGCTATCACGTCGAACGGAGCATCGCCATCAAGGCCAGGCCCGAGGCGGTGTATCCGTGGGTGGCCAACCTCAAGAAGTGGCAGGAATGGTCGGCGTGGACGACTGAGAAATTTCCGCAGATGAAAACCAGCTACGAAGGCCCCGAGGAAGGCGTCGGCGCGATCAGCAAATGGGACGACCCCAAGGCCGGCGACGGGACGATGACGGTCACGAAGGCCGACCCGGCCAAGGGCGTCGAGTTTGATCTCTCATTCCACAAGGGCACATTCCAATCCAAGGGCGCGCTGCTCTTTTCCGTGAGCGGCGACGAGACGCGCGTGACCTGGACGACCGACGGCACGATCAGCCGCAATCCGTTGCACCGCTTCTTCGGCCTGGCGATGGAGAAGATGATGGCGCCAGATTTCGAGGCGGGCCTCGGCAAGCTCAAGCAGAAGGTGGAGGGCGCGAAGTGATCTTCTCCTGGTAGCAGCCGACGTGAGGAGGCTCACTTCTCACCGCATTCCGCATTCCGCATTCCGCATTTGAAGTGAGCCTCCTTACGTCGGCTCCTACACGCGTCAACGTTTCGTCACCGTTGCCTTGGCGCCGATGCAATAGAGGTGGTTGTTCCCGCGGACGAATAGCTGGCCGTCACTGATGGCGGGCGAGGCGAAGACGCCTTCGCCCAAATCACTGGTGGCGACAGCATCAAAGGTTTTTCCGGGCTTCACCACCGTCGTCACGCCCGCGTCGTTGATCGCATAGACAAGGCCATTGGCGGAAATGAGCGACGCGTGCGTGGAACCGATCTTCTCCTGCCACGCGAGTTCGCCGGACTTCGCCTCAAGGCAGTTCAGCATTCCGGAGTCGGACACGACGAGGAAGTAATCGCCCTGACTGATGGGCGACGGCACGTAGCTGACCATCGACGCCTTGGTCTGGTGCCACGCCACCTGCGGGTGGGTGAACTCCGCCTGGTGATAGATGTCGCCGAGGTCGCCTTTGCCGGTGTGGCGCAGGCCGAGCAAATGGTGCTGCGGGAAGCCGGCGGTCATGAAGAGCAGATCGGCCTTCTCGTTGTAAACGAGCGAGGCGACGTACTGCTCGGTGGGACCGTGAAGATACCAATGCAGCTTGCCCGTGTCCGGATCGTAACTCGTCACGGACTTGTCGCCGGAGAGGATCATCTGGTCGCGTCCGCTGAGGGTGCGGATGATCGGCGCGCAGTAGCTGCGGGTATGGTTTGGGCGCGGCGTCTTCCAGAGCGTCTTGCCCGTCTGCCGGTCGAGCGCCGCAATCCATGAGTCGCCGTCGTGATCGCCGTTGACGATGACTTTGTCCTTCCACAGCACGGGCGAACTGCAAAAGCCGTGCACGCTCTTGAACTTGCCAGGCCGCACGAGCCACTGCTGCCTGCCGCTGAAGTCGTAGGCCGCCACCACCATCTCCTGCACGTCGAGGAATGCGACGTAAACGAGTTTGCCGTCCGTCGCCGGCGTGCTCGACGCGTGGCTGTTGAGCTTGTGCTTCTTTTCAAGCGGCGACTTGGTGACCGTCTGGCGCCACAGGATCTTGCCGCTCTTGCGGTCGAGGCAGAGCAACGCACGCTCCTCCGTCTCGGGCACGCATGTCACGGTGAACACGCGATCCTCCCAAACGATAGGCGACGCGTGGCCGAGGCCGGGGATTTCCGTCTTCCAAACGATGTTCTCCGTCGCGCTCCACTTGAGCGGGACGTTCTTCTCCAGACTCGTGCCGTCGCCGCGCGGGCCACGCCAGCCGGGCCAGTTCTCGGCGGCGGCGAATTGACTGGCGGCGATCAGGAGTGCGGCGATGGCGAACAGTTGCTTCATAGATTCAGGAAACGACGGCGCTTTTAATGACCGAGTAAACGTCGGTCGAATTCAAAAGCGGTTTCGGCAGCAGCTCCGGCTTCTCCGCGATGATCAACGGCCACTCGGCGCGATTCGTGGGCAGGCAGCCGTGGGAACCTTTCACAAGCGTGGCATCGAGCGGGATCACGTCCATCAGCATCCGGAAGCCGAGTTTCTTCTGCAGCAGGCGCCACGCGATCTTGAGCTTCGGGCAGCAAAGTTTCGGGTCGAGAAACAACTCCACCGGGTCGTAGCCGGGCTTGCGGTGGATGTCCACCGTACGGGCGAAGTCCGGCGCGCGCGCGTCGTCGAGCCAGTAGTAATAGGTGAACCACGCGTTCTCCTTCGCCACCGCGATGAGGTCGCCGGCGCGCGGATGGTCGAGGCCATTGGCTTTCTTCTGCGCGTCGCCCCAGACCTGCGCGACGCCGTCCGTCTTTTCAACAGCCACACGCACGTCGTCGAGGATCGCCCGGTCGTTCACATAAATGTGCGCGACTTGGTGATCAGCGACCACGAACGCGCGGCTCGCGCCGGCGTCGAGCAGTTCGAGGCCGAGTTCGTCCTTTACCGTCAGCCAGCCGCGTTCGCGGAAAAGGCGGTTCAAGTGAACGGGTTGGTTCACCGCGCTGATGCCGTACTCGGAGAGCAGCAGCACCTGCACGCCGCGACCTCGGAAGAACGCGATCAGGTCGCCGACAATGGCGTCGATCAAACCCAGGTCCGTTGGAATGCGCGGATGCTGCGGCCCGAGGCGCTGGAGGTTGTAGTCGAGGTGCGGCAGGTAGATGAGACTCAGCGTGGGCGAGTGCTTGTTCTCGATCCACTTTGCAGACTCAGCAATCCACCGTGATGCGGCGTCAGCCTTTCCTTGCTGTGTATCCACTCCCGCCGCGGGTCCCCAAAAGCTGAAGAACGGAAACTCGCCGAGATCGCGCTTGATCTCCGTGCGGATCGAGTGCGGCCCGGTGTAAATGTCGAAAACCTTGCGGCCGTCTGCCGGATACATCGGCCGTGGCGTGATCGACCAATCCGCAGTGGAATACATGTTGAACCACCAGAAAAGTTTTGCGCACGTGAAGCCCGGCTGGCTCGCGTGCAGTTCGTCCCAAATCTTCGGCGCGGCGACCAGGTGGTTGGACTGTTTCCAAAACTGCACCTCGGCCAGTTCGCGGTTGTACCAGCCGTTGGCCACCACGCCGTGTTGCGCCGGCAGTATGCCGGTGACGTAGTTCGATTGCGCGGTGCACGTGACCGCTGGAAATGCCGGCGCGACCGTGGCGAGCGCACCTCGCTGCCGAAACGCGTTGATCGCGGGAGTGTGCGGACCAAGGAGGGATTGGCTCAGGCCGACGACGTTGATGACCGCGGTGCGCTGCATTCGCGGCGATTCAACCGTCGCTCAGGCGCTGGCGAAAAGGATTTTCCGCGCGCGGCGGGTGTGGCGCTCCTGCAACTCGTAGATCGCTTCGACGACCTTGGGTAGGTTCATCTCATGCGCCTCGAAGCCCTGGCCGATGGCGCGCAGCAGCGTGATGGTGAGCTGGCCGCCGAGGTGTTCGCGGAATTCGATCAGGCCACCGATGACCTGCAGGTTGCCGTCGGTGCCAACGTTGAGAAGTTCATTGGCAAAGAGGTCGAAGCCGAGTTTCTCCAGCAGCCCGAGGATTCGCTCGGCGCTCGGCGTGTCGAGGTAGCCCATCTTGCGCGAGTAGATCACGTCGAGCGCGATGCCGATGGCGACGGCCTCGCCGTGACGGAGCTTGTAGTCGGAAAGCTGCTCAAGCTTGTGCGCCGCCCAATGGCCGAAGTCGAGCGGACGCGCGCTGCCGAACTCGAATGGATCGCCGCTGGTGGCGATGTGGTTCATGTGCAGTTCGGCGCAGCGATAGATGAGCCGCTGCATCGCGCCCGGCTCAAAGGCCGCCAGCGCCTCGGCGTCGCGCTCGACGGTCTCGAAGAACTCGCGGTCGCGGATGCACGCAACCTTCACCGCCTCGACGTAACCGGCGCGTTTGTCGCGCGGCGCCAGCGTGGCGAGGAGGTTGAAATCATTGATGACGGCGAAAGGCGGGCAGAAGGTGCCGATGAAATTCTTTTTGCCGAAGGCGTTGATGCCGTTCTTCACGCCCACGCCAGAGTCGTCCTGTGAGAGCGTCGTCGTCGGAATGCGCACGT
>DATDFH010000190.1:0-4688 GCA_036522715.1 Verrucomicrobiia bacterium | reverse complement strand
AGGGAACCCCGGCTGGCGGCCGGGCCGCCGCGGAACGCCGCCGAGCGCAGGCGGGGCTGGTGTTCCAGTTGGTCGCGCTGGGTGTTGAGCCGCTTGATCTCGGCTTCGAGCGCGGCGAGTTCGGCGTTCAGGTCGCGGGCGCGGTCGCTGATGGGGTCCGGTTTCTTCTTGAACAGGCCCATTGTCGGCATCGGTCGGCTCAGCGGACCAGCAGCGCCACGACGATCGCCAGCGCGGCGACGAGCACGGGCCACGTGAGGGCGAAACCGACGCGGCAGAGTTGCGGGAAGTTTTCCACGCCGAGCAATGAGACCAGTTGCGGCGCGGCGGGCGCGGCCCCGTTCGTCGCCGGCAGGGCGGCGTTCGGATCGGAAAGCACGGGCCATTTCATCCGGGCGGAATTCCATTCCATCCGGGCATTCTCGATGGTCGTCAGCGCGCGGGTCAGCTCGACGTTCCAATTCTCCTTCGACCACGACTCCTGGTTGATGGCGCGCAGCTTTTCGGTCGCCTCGCGCAACTCGCTGATCGTCTTGGCCATCTGCTCGGCATCGCGGCGAGCGGAAAACTCGGCCTCCTCCAGGATGCCGACGCCTCGGGTGAGGTTGGTGACGGTTTCCTCGCGGCCGGTCTGGAGTTCGATCTGGCGGCGGCGAGCTTCTTCAAGTGCAGAGCGTTCGCGCTCCAGCTTTTCCTGCGCGGCCTTCAACTCGGCCAGGCGTTGCTGGGTCTCGCTGACCTTGGAATCGAGTTCGTCACGCGTCGGCGGCCGGCCGGTGACCGGCGCGGTCGAGGTGGCGGCGGCGAACCCGGCGTTCTTGGACGCCTGAAAATCGGCATCCACAAAATCCGAATCGTCGAGTGGCGATTTCATGAAGCGACTTTAGGACGAGTGACTCAAAGTGCAACAGCTAAGCTCAACGCTGCCACGGTTTCACATCTCCAACTTCGCCACCCGCCGCATCCCGGCGCGAAACGGCAGCCAACCCAGCACGAACGAAAGCGCGACAAAGCCCACCCAACTGGCCACGCGCAGCGCCTCCAGCCGGAACGCCACCCGCGACCACGGCGAGCCGACCGCCAGCATCACCACCGACGCCAGGATATAGACAAAACTCAACACCAGGCACAGCGTGCCGCCGAAACCGCTGACGATCTTGCCGGGATTTTCCTCGCGGAAATTCGGATAGAGCGCGCCAATGCCGACGGCCAGCGCGTTGAGTGTGAAGGTCATCACCGCCACGGCGGCGCTGAAAACGAGCGTCTGCCGCCACGGCATGTCGATGAGATGGCACGAGAGCCAGATCAATCCGAGCATCACCACCAGCGAGGCCCACGTCGCGAGCCAGAATTTCAGCTTCAGCACGCGCGGCATCCCAAGCGGCGACATGCCCACGATCCACAATCGGCGGCCTTCGAGCGAGAATTGCGGATAGACAAACCGCGTGGTCAGCGTGGCGAGGTTGAGCGAACACGCGCCGAGGTTGAGATACGAGATCAAATGGACCCAGAACGGCAGCGTCACCTGCTGGGTGAAGTGGCGCAGGTTGAGGATGTAAACGCCGAGCAGACCGAAGAGCATCAGCGTCTGGCCCCATTGCGTCGTGTCGCGCCAGAACATCCGCGTGTCCTTCACCAGCACCGCGCGTTCATCCGGACCGAGCCAGCGGAACCAGGCGAAGAATTTTTCCGCGCGCCCGATCGGATAATCGAATGCCCCGCGCCGCTCGCGCCGTCGTCTGAGCCAGACCCAGCGGCCGAGCACTCCACCGCGGCTCTGCACCATCGACGCCGCCTCGTAGAACGGATCGCCCAGCCCGGTGAACGAGAGGAAGCCCAGCAACAGTACGTTGCTCAGCAGGACGGTCACGAAAAACACCGCCGCCCGCAGCGCGCCCTCGCCCCAGTTCAATACGGCTGAGGTGAGCCAGTAGCTCGGCAGAAAGGCAAATTGCGCCAGGCGCGTCCGGTCCAGCAGCCGGTCGATCACGGCGATCACACGCGTCTCGGTGGAGTCGTCGGCCAGCGCCTGCGGCTTGAGCCACCACGCGGTGATCGCCAGTGCAGCGCACACCAGCGTGACGGTGATGACCTGAAAGGACCGCCGGTCGATGTAACGGGCGAGGTTGATCGCGAGCGACGTGCCGATGACCGAGGGGAGGATGATGAACAACGCGACCATCAACGGCGCGACCATGTAGAAATGCCACGGCACCCGTTGCGTCAGGCCGTAGGCCAGCAGCAGCGGCGAGATCAGGAACAGGAACGCCCACGACGCCAGCAGCGCCGTCTCGATGAACTTCCAGCGGAAGATCGTCTGCGCCGGCACCGGCAGCGTCCACAGGAAACCCGTCTCGCGATTGCGGAAGAGATTTGTGTAGCCGATGACGAGGTTGCTCAACAGCAACATCGCAAAGAGGAAGGCGAATAGCAGGAACATGAGCCGCTCGACCAGCAACGCGCCGAAGGCGGGAAACTTCGCGATGAACGACAGCCCGTGATAAAACAGCGCAAACGCCAGCGCGAAGTAGCCGACGATGAACAGCGCGATCACCCACGTGAGCAGGCCGGACTGCTCGTGAAGTGTGTTGAGCCGCCGCCACATTTGTGTCCCGTTGGCGCGGAGAAGAAGCAGCAGCGGAGCCGGCGCGACCGACGAACTGGAAGCGGCGCTCATGATTTCTCCACAACGGTTTCGCTCAATGTCGCCTCCTCCGCCGTGAGCGCGAGGAACGATTGCTCCAACGCGCCGTTGGCGCCGCTTTGCCGTCGCAATTCGTCGTGCGTGCCCACCGCGATGAGCCGGCCTTGGTGGATGATGCCGATGCGGTCCGCCATTTCCTCCGCCACGCTAAGCTGGTGCGTCGAGACGAACACCGTCGCGCCGCGCTGCGAACGCTCCTTGAGGATGTCCTTCACCACGCGCGAATGGTGCGGATCGAGGCCGACCATCGGCTCGTCGAGCACGATGACCTCCGGGTCGTGCAGCAGCGCCGCCACGATGGCGACGCGCTGGCGTGTGCCGTGCGAAAGCGAATCAATCGGCTTGGCGAGGAACTCGCCCAGGCCGAACCGCGCGACCAGCTCGCGCGCCGCCGTTTCGATGCGGGCGTCGCCCATCCGGAACATCTGCCCGGTGAAGCGAATCATCTCCCACGGCGTGAGCTTGTCATAAAGAAACGGGAAGTCCGGCACGAACGCCATGCGGCGGCGCGCGTCAAGCGGTTCGACCTGGATGTCGAACCCCGCCACGCGCGCTGCGCCGGAAGTCGGCTTGATGAGGCCGGTGAGGATCTTGATTGTCGTGGTCTTGCCCGCGGCGTTGGGGCCGAGCACGGCGAAGAACTCACCGCGGTTGACCGTGAGCGAGAGGTCGTTGACCGCCACGAGATCGCCGAAGCGTTTGGTGAGGTGGATGAGTTCGATCATGCGCGGCGGTCAGAAATTGAGGAACGCGTCGTTGACGGCAGTGATCTCGTCGGGCAGTTCGGCGCGGAGAATTTCGCCTGTGCGGCTCAGGTAGATCACGACCTGGAAGCGATCGAACAGCCGCGCCGAAAGCCGGTAGGCGCGCACCTTGGCCGTGCCAAGCTGGAACCAGTCCTGGCGCGCGTCCCATTTGAGGCCGAGCGAGAGATTTTCCGTCGTCGGCTGGCGACTGCCGATGACAGCGGCCAGCATCGGTGTGGCCCACGGTGCGCCGAACTCGGCGAGGAGTTTCTCCGGCCGCTTCAAGTCGTCGAAGGTGAACTGCCGGTCCCATTCCGTTCCGCCGTCCTCGACGTGCAGGTCAACGGTCTCCGTCTCGGTCGAGGAAAAGATTTCCCACGATCCCGGCCGCTGGATCAGGCGCAGCGTGAACGAGTGCCAGGCGTTGTTCGTGGAGACGTCGAGATGGACGTTGAATTTGTAGGGCCGTTCGCCGGCGACGAGGTTGAGCTGGCCGTCCAGATCGAGCGTGTAGCTGCCGACGCGCTGCACCCGTCCGTCCGGCTCCAATGCCGCCGGGCTCGACACCCGGCCGGTGGAGAGATCCTCGTGCACGTTGGCCGACCAGCGGCAGACGCCGATCTTCTTTCCGCGACGGCGGATTTCGAGTGACGAATCATCCGGCGCGGTGAGCACGCGCTGCCAGACGTTTTCGATCGGCACACCGCTGCCCGCCTCGCTGCCGCCGCCGAACTCCGAACGCCACAACAACCACGTCATCGTGCCCCAGAACAACAGCAGCACCAGCAGGACAAGGCGGTTCAACACGGCGGCGGGGCGCTCACGGCGCCGGGATGTTCAACGTCTGCCCGATCTGCATCCGGCGCGGGTCGAGCTTCGGATTGGCGGCCAGCAGCGCGTCGAGTTTCACGTTGAATTTTCGAGCGATCACGGTCGGTGTGTCGCCCTTTTGCACGGTGTAAGTCTTCATTCGCGGCGCCGGCGGCGGATCGGGCGGAGCGGCCACCGCCGCTCGTGGCGCAGGCGAAACATTCAACGCCGCCGCCGGTGAATTGTTGCGCGGCGCAGAAGCGACCGGGAGCGATGCGGCTCCGGATGGCGGCGCGGCAGCGACGTTCGTCGCGCGGCGGCCGAGCAAATCCTGGAGCTGCTCGACTTGTTTCTTGAGCTGGAGATTCTCCGCGGCGAGCCGCTCGAAGTCGCGCTGCATCGACTGCGTGACCGGCGCGAGCGACACG
>DATDFH010000189.1:0-2272 GCA_036522715.1 Verrucomicrobiia bacterium | reverse complement strand
CTGCCAACCCGCGGCCGCGCCGTGCTTGCGCGACTGGCCGAGGGCAAGAGCGCGAGAGAGATTGGGCGCGAGTTGAACATTTCCCACTCGGCGGTGATCAAGTATCGGCGCAGGATCGCCGCGCTGCTTTTGAAGCTGGGCATCGCGCCGCCGGCCAAATGCAACGGCCGAAACCGCGAGGCCATCACGAATGTTTGCTCAGACGGGATCAACGGCAGCCGCGCGGTAGTAAGCCTGAGCGACTGAAAGCCTGCCGGTCCTCACGCCAGCGTCGCAGGTCAATTGCCAATTGCCGGCAACGACTGTGACAATTCCAACGCTGGCGGCAAATAAAAGCGGGCTTCGGTCACACACGGATTCAACCAAAGCCCGCCTGCTTTCAGGCCGCGACCTTCCTTATTGCGTCGCGGTCCAAATTTTGTTGCTCATCTGCGAAGCATCAGGGATTCACGATAATCGTGTTCGTGATCGAAACGTTGCCGCCTTCGTTGTAGGCGGTGAGCCGGACCGGGTAGCTGCCGGCATTGGTGAACGTGAAGGACGGATTCGTCTCGTTGGAGAACGGCAGACCCGAACTGAACGGATAGATGAAGTTCCAGCGATAGTAGAACGCATTGACGCTCAGGTTCGTGAAGTTCACCGTCAGCGGCGCCGTGCCCGTCGGGGGGTTGGCGCTGAAGGCGGGGATGGGCTTCTCGTAGGCGATGATGTAGTTGTTGCGGGTCATCGTTTCGGTCACGCCATTGGTGTCGGTGGCCGTGAGTTTGACCGTGTAAGTGCCAGCCGCGGCGTAACTGTGCGAGACGGTGGCGGCGGTGCTGGTGGACGTGCTGGCGTCGCCGAAGTCCCACGTGCAGGCGGCGGGGCCGACGCTCAAGTTGGTGAAGGTCACCGCTGTGTTCGTGAACACGCTGGGCGAGTTGGCCTGGAACTTGGCCACGGTTAACTGGCTCAACACCTTGGTCTCGGCATCTCGCAGCAGGAAGCGGAGGTAACCCGGATTGTGCACGCCCAAGCTGCCATCGTGCAGCACCATGTAGGCGTTGAAGCGGGCCATGCGGATGGCTTCCGGTAATTTCAACTGATTGGCCGTCGAAGGACCGGCGTTGGTGACGCCAGCCAGTGCGCCCGGCGTGGTGAATTCCCAACTGTTTTGCTTGCTGGTGTTGTAGGCCGTGGGGCCGAGGAGGGCCGGGGCTTTGTTGGTCGCCCATGAACTCAACAAGTCGGCGAGGCGGCTAAGGTTGTTGGTGGTGGTGATTTGCGTGCCTTCAACATCGGGAACGCCGCTCAAGTGACACCCCGCCAGGTTGCAGCCCTTTTTATCCAGATCGAACTTGTGACCGGTGATGTTCTCGCCCGAAGCCGCAGTGTAGATCGGCACGTGGCAGGTGGCGCATTGGTTGGTGTTGTAAGGACTGCCGGTGAAGCCGCTGTGGCGAGCGGTGTAGTTGGTGGCGACGCCGAGCGAGTTTGTGGTCAGGTAGTCCGGTTGCACAATGCCGATGAGGATGTTGTATTGCGGCGAATGGTGCGGCGGCCGGCTGTAGCCGGTGACGTTGGTGGTCAAGCCGACGGTGATGCTGGCGCCGTTGGTGATGAGGCCGTAGGCGCGACCATCCCAGCGGGCGCCGCGGGTGTTGTGACATTGGCCGCAGACCTGGATGTTCGGGTCATACAGGCTGGCGAAAGTCGAATTGTAGTACGCGGTGTTCGTTGCGGTCGCTCCCATGAAGTTCGTCGTATAGACGGTGCGCTTGTCGGAGAGGGAGGCCATGGTGAAGTAGTTCGTTGAGCGCATCGGATTCCGCAATTGCTTCGCATTCTCGGCGGAGTGCGGGTCGTGACAGACGGCGCAGGTCGGCCCCCAGGCCGCCGCGTCTTGGGCGACGGGCAAAGTCAACGCGTTCGTAATGCCGGTCAGTCTCGCTTCCCAGTCTTCAAGCATGGCCATGCGCGCCGCGCCCGAGTGGCAGACGCCACAACTCGAGGAACGATCGCGACCGTTGTCAACCGCGCTGCCGGGGACGTAATCGCTGCGGATGATGCCGGTGGTGGCGTTAGTCTTGAGCGTGAGATTCGCGTTCGTGGTGACGTAGAAGCCGTAAAGGTTTGAGGTGAACCACGGAACGGCGTTGCTGAAATACACGCCGCCGGCGACGCCATATTTGATGTCGTCGTTCACCTGCGCGTGCAGAGATTCACTGTATTCTTCATACGTGGGGTGATGTTCGCCTTGATGACAACCACCACAGATCGCCGGGTCAATGCT